>JAJKJG010000416.1 GCA_021154065.1 Methylobacterium sp. | reverse complement strand
GTGGGTACGGATGCGAGGCATCGTCGGTCTCCTTCAGTGGTAATCGGCGATCTCAACCCGTTCGGGGCCTCAAGGCGGCGTGCTGTTCCGGGATGACAGCTACGCGAACGGCGCGATCGTAATCCCGGCGCCCTCGAGCTTCGCCCGCAGCGTCCTTGCGGTCGCGACCGCCGTCGGCTCGTCGCCGTGGACGCAGATGGTGTCGATCTCGACCGGGATGGTCTTGCCGCTGACGGTCTCGAGGCTCTTCGCCTCAAGCCAGCGCAGCATCCGCTCGGCGGCGAAATCGGCGTCGTGCAGCACCGAGCCCTGCTTCTTGCGGCTCGTCAGGTTGCCGGTGTCGTCATAGGTGCGGTCGGCGAACACCTCGCGCGCCATCTTGAGCCCGAGCTTGTCGGCGACGCGCTCGGTCGGCAGCGTCGGCATCACGATCATGACGAGCGAGGCGTCGACGCCCTTGATGGCGCGCCCGAGCGCCAGCGCGAAATCCTCCTCGTCGTTGGTCAGGTTGCCGAGCGCGCCATGCGCCTTGACATGCGTGACGGTGTGGCCGGCAAGCGCCGCGCAGGCCTGCATGGCGCCGATCTGGTAGGCGATCATGCGCTCGAGGCTCTCCATCGTGTCGCCGCGGATGACGCGCCGGCCAAAGCCCCAGAGATCGCCGAAGCCCGGATGCGCGCCGATCGAGACGCCGTTCTTCTTCGCGATCGCGGCGGTGCGGGCCATGATATCCGGGTCGCCGGCGTGCCAGCCGCAGGCAATGTTCGCCGAGGTGACGATCGAAAGCATCGCCTCGTCGTCGCCCATCCGCCAGGGCCCGAAGCCCTCGCCCATGTCGCAGTTGATGTCGACCTTCATGACGCACCTTCTGTCATTCCGGGGCTCGCGAAGCGAGAACCCGGAACCCACGAACAAGCTCGATGGAATGGCTGATAGCGCGGGTCGCCATGGGTTCCGGGTTCGGCCCTTCGGGCCGCCCCGGAATGACGGCGGCGCAAGCGCGGCGTTCCCCGCTCACACCAGCACCGGCTGCGCCGTTTGCACGCCGACGTCGAAGACCCGCTTGTAGCGCTCGATCTCGGCCCTCGGCCCGATCGCCTTCGTCGGGTTGTCGGAGATCTTGACCGCCGGCCGGCCGTTCGCCGAGAGCACCTTGCAGACGATCGAGATCGGCGCGAGCCCGTCGTTCGGCGCCAGCCCCCGGAAGTCGTTGGTGAGCAGCGTGCCCCAGCCGTAGCCGACGCGCACGCGGCCGTGGAACTGCCGGTGGATGTCGATGATCGTGTCGACGTCGAGCCCGTCCGAGAAGATCGCGAGCTTCTCGTGCGGGTTCTGGCCGCGCGACAGCCACCAGTCGATCGCCTCCTCGCCGCCCTCGATCGGATCCTTCGAATCGATGCGGATGCCGGTCCAGGACGCCACCCAGTCGGGAGCGTGCTTGAGGAAGTTCGTGGTGCCGTAGGTGTCGGGCAGGATGACGAGGAGGTTGCCCTGGTAGTCCTCCTGCCAATCCTGCAGCACGAGATAGGGCGCGCGCGCGAGCTCCTCGTCGGAATCGCTGAGCGCCGCGTAGACCATCGGCAGCTCGTGCGCGTTGGTGCCGATCGCCTCGACCTCGCGGCGCAGCGCAATGAGGCAGTTCGAGGTGCCGAGAAACGACGTGCCGAGCCCCTCGATCATCGCCTGCACGCACCAATCCTGCCACAGGAAGCTGTGCCGGCGCCGCGTGCCGAAATCGGAGATCGACAGCTCGCTGAGCTGCTTCAGGCGGTCGATCTTCTCCCAGACGCGCGTCATGGCGCGGGCGTAGAGCACCTCCAGCTCGAAGCGGCCCATGCCCCTGAGCACGCCGCGCGAGCGCAGCTCGTTCAGGACGGCGAGCGCCGGGATCTCCCACATCGTGGTCTCGACCCAGGGGCCGTGGAAGCTGAGCTCATATTGGCCGTCGCGCTTCTCGAGCTGGTATTCAGGGAAGCGGAACTTCTCGAGCCAGTCCATGAAGTCCGGCGAGAACATCTGCCGGCGGCCGTAGAAGGTGTTGCCGCGCAGCCAGGTCGACTCGCCGCGGGTGAGCCTCAAGGTGCGGATGTGGTCGAGCTGCTCGCGCAGCTCGCCCTCGTCGACGATCTCGGCAAGCCGCACCCGGGCGGTGCGGTTCTTGATCCCGAAGGTGACCGCCGCGTCGCGATGGCGCCGGAAGATCGTCTGCGCCATGAGGAGCTTGTAGAAGTCGGTGTCGACCAGCGAGCGCACGATCGGGTCGATCTTCCAGGTGTGATTGTAGACCCGGGTCGCGATGTCGACCATCGCCTGCTCCGTGGCGCGAGGGGCGCTCCTCGGGCTTACCTTCGCATCAGGGCGGGCCGCAGTGTCAAGTTGCGGAGGGAACCTCCAAGGCGACCGGCGGCGTTAGCAATGCAGAGGATGTGCTTCAGGAGAAGCGCCATGCAGCGCCAACCCGTCGAGTCGGAAGCTGTCAATTCGATCGGCCACCAAGAGACGGTTCTCGAAGTCGAGTTCAGCGACGGCCGCGTCTACCGGTACTTTCCGGTGCCGGAAAGTACCTATCGCGATCTCATGAACGCGGACTCGATCGGGAACTTCGTCGCCACCAAAATCAAGCCCAACTTCGACGTACAAAGAATCGGCCCGCGCGGGAGCCCGGGAAGGCTCAGCGCAGGCTCACCTTCTTCTGCTCGCCGACATCGGTCGCCGGCTGGCCGGTAAGCGTCGACTTCACGTAGCCGTAGAGCTGGACGAAGGTCGAGGACGGGCTGTCCCAGTACTCGCCGCGGACCGGCTTGACGCGGATGAGGGTGAGGGAGGGATCGTCCTTTCCGTCCGGGAACCAGGCCCGCACGCTCTCGCTCCACTTGTCGCCGATCACCGCCTTGTCGCGCACCACCTCGGCGACCCCCGAGATCGAGACATAGTGCTGCTTGTCGGGGTCGGCAAAGGCGAGGTTGACCTGCCGGTCCTTGCTGATCTCGGCCACCTTCGGGCTCTGCAGCTTGGTGAAGAACCAGAGGCTGCCGCGCTCGTCCGCCTCCATGCTGTACATCGGGCGGCTGTGCAGCGAGCCGTCGCTCTCCTCCGTCGTCATCATGCAGACGCGGATGTCGCGCACGAGATCGAAGAGCTTCTGAGCGTTCGGGTCGTTCTGGTTCACGGCCATCGCGGTCTCGCTCCCTTAGGGAACGGAACAACGAACCACGCCGGGTTTGGTTTCGGCCGCCCTTACCCTCGAAGGCTTGCCGCGATAGATGACGGGCGAGCCGTCGGGGTCCCCTGCCCCGAGGCGCGTCTTGGAGCGACAGAGTGGCGATCACCCGCGAACAGGTCCTGCAGGCGCTCGCGACCGTGACGCTCGGCGAGGGCGGTGCGAGCCTCGCCGCGTCCGGGCGGCTGTCGGAGATTCTGATCGACCCGACCGGCCGGGTCATGTTCTCGATCGCGATCGAGCCGAGCGAAGCGGCGGCGGTCGAGCCGGCGCGACTTGCCGCCGAGGCCGCGGTCCGGAAGCTCTCCGGCGTCTCGGGCGTGTTCGCGAGCCTCACAGCCGATCGGCCGGCGGCGAAGGGCCCGGCGACCTCGCCTTCGCCGGCGCCCGGCCGGCCGGCGCACGCGCCCTCGCCGCGGGCCCAGATCATCCCCGGCGTCACGCACGTCATCGCGGTGGCCTCGGGCAAGGGCGGCGTCGGCAAGTCGACGACGGCCTGCAACCTCGCCCTCGCGCTCCTCGCGCAGGGCCTCAAGATCGGGGTGCTCGACGCTGACATCTACGGTCCGTCGATGCCGAAGCTGTTCGGGCTGCACGGCAAGCCGCGCGTCGTCTCGGGCCGCATCCTCGAGCCGCTCGACGGCTACGGCGTCAAGGTCATGTCGATCGGCTTCATGGTCGAGGAAGAGACGCCGATGATCTGGCGCGGGCCGATGGTGATCTCGGCGATCACTCAGATGCTGCGCGAGGTCGCCTGGGGCGAGCTCGACGTGCTCGTCGTCGACATGCCGCCGGGCACCGGCGACGCCCAGCTGACCATGGCCCAGGCGACGCCGCTCGCCGGCGCCGTCATCGTCTCGACGCCGCAGGACCTGGCGCTGATCGACGCGCGCCGCGGCGTCGCCATGTTCCGCCGCGTCGAGGTGCCGATCTTAGGGGTAGTCGAGAACATGGCGACCTTCGTCTGCCCGCATTGCGGCATCGCCTCGCACATCTTCGGCCATGGCGGGGCGCGAAAGGAAGCGGCGCGGCTCGGCGTGCCCTTCCTCGGCGAGGTGCCGCTCAACATGACGATCCGCGAGACCTCGGACGCGGGCCGCCCGGTGGTCGCGATCGACCCGAACGGCCCGCAGGCCCGCGCCTATGCCGAGATCGCCAAGGCGGTGTGGCAGGGACTCTCCGGCGGAACGCGCCGGGCTGCGCCCAGGATCGTGATCGAGTAGAATGGCAGCGACCAGCCGTGCAAGGGAGCCTCGGATGGGCATGGATGTGAGGATCGGCGAGGATGCCGCGCGTCTCGTCGAGAAGATGGTCGCCTCCGGGCCAATACGGCTCGGCCGAAGAGGTCGTCGAGCACGCCCTCGCCGCGCTGGCGCTGAACGAGCCGTTTGGCGAGGAGGTGACCGCTTGGCTCCGTGAGGCGTGGGAGAAGGGCGTGGCGAGCGGGAACGCTGGTCCGCTCGATATCGACTCCTTCAAGGCTGAAGCTCGCCGTCGTCGGGCCGCGGGGGGAATAAGATTTGGAGGTCTGCTTCAGTGCTCAGGCGGAGCAGGATTTGTACGAGATTTGGCGCTACATCGCGCAGGACCGTCCAGCGAGCGCCGACAGAATTGCGGAGATATCGTAGAACGGTCCAACTCTCTTGCGCAGTTTCCTCATCAAGGGCGGCTCCGCCCTGAATTGGCGAAGGCGTCCGCTCCATCGTGATCGAACGCTGGCTCGTTCTGTACCGTGTCGAAACCGAATCGGTGTTCGTCGGCCGCATTATCGACGGTGCTCGCCATCTGGGCCGCATTCGCGTGCCGCGGGCCTAGACAGGATCCCCACAGCATCGGTTCTTCCGAGTGGACACGGTACCGGGCTGATGCCAGCTCGACCCCTCAGAGCTCTAGCCGGCGCCCCACCCCGCTCGGGGGCTCCGCGCCCGCAAGGGCGAGAAAAAAATCTTGACGGGGCGCTTGCAAGGCGTTCGGCCTAGGATGAAGCCCGGCCCCTGCGCTACACTTCAGCCATGAACGAGCATCGCGCCGGTCTCATCGTCCGCCCGAACCCGGACGACCCGCGCCTGACCGAGCGGGTCGCCGGCGTCGACGAGCGCGGCGAGCGGATCGAGACCGGGGTGGTGGTCGAGCGGGCGCTGACGCTCTACCTCAACGCCCAGGAGATCGTCACCATGATGACGATCGCCGACTACCCGGAGTATCTCGCCCTCGGCTATCTCCTCAACCAGAACATGCTCAAGGCCGACGACGTCGTGACGGCGGTCGACTACGACGAGGACCTCGCCGTCGTCGTCGTGCGCACCGAGGGCCATACCGACTTCGAGGACAAGCTGAAGCGGCGCACCCAGACGAGCGGCTGCGCGCAGGGCACCGCCTTCGGCGACCTCATGGAGGCGCTGGACACCGTCTCGCTGCCGAAGACGCCGCTCAAGACCTCATGGCTCTATCGGCTCACCAACGCCATCAACACCACGCCCTCGCTCTATCTCGAGGCCGGCGCCATCCACGGCTGCGTGCTCGCCCGCGAGGATCGGCCGCTCGTCTACATGGAGGACGTCGGGCGCCACAACGCCGTCGACAAGATCGCCGGCTGGATGTTCCGCCAAGGCGAGGGCGGCGGCGACAAGATCTTCTACACCACCGGCCGCCTGACCTCCGAGATGGTGATCAAGACCGTGCGCATGGGCATCCCGATCCTGGTCTCGCGCTCGGGCTTCACCGCCTGGGGCGTCGAGCTCGCGCGCAAGACCGGGCTGACGCTCATCGGCCGCGCCCGCGGCAAGCGCTTCGTCGCGCTCTCCGGCGAGGACCGCATCGTCTTCGACCAGGACCTGTCCTACGTCGAGGAGGAGAGCGCGAAGCATCGGCGCAAGGGGGCGGGCGGGGATGAGTGAAGGAGGCCAACGGGCGATCGGGCCGGGCGCCAAGCTGTTCGCTGCCGCCTGCCTCGGCCTATTCCTCGCCGGCGCGACCGCCGCCGAGACGAGGCCCGACTGCCTCGACGAGGACCGCCCCGTGACGCTGTCCGGCATCGTCCAGGAGCGCAGGCTCGATGCGAAGAGCCTGCGGGAGTTCCCGGCGGTCAGCCGAGGGCCGTTCTATGTGCTCGATCTCGACCGGCCGGTCTGCTTCAACGGCTCATTCAGCGAGGCCGTGCTTCCGGACGTTCGCAGCGTGCACGTGTATTCCTTGGACAAAAGCAAGGTGCAGCTCTTGCGACGACACGACAACAGGCACGTGTCGGTGCGCTTCATCAACCTGTTCGAGGGGCACACCGCCCATCACATGCGTCCGGTCGTCGGAGCGGTCGAAAGCATCACGCCGCTTGGAAAGAAGCGATGACGAGAGCGCGAAGCACCGGCGCAAGGGAGCGGGCGATGATTGAGCCGCGCGCGCCCGCCTCTCCCGGAGGGAGAGGTCGAGTCGGCGGAGCCGACCGGGTGAGGGGTGCGCCCTCTGTGAATAGAGCGCTCCCCTCACCCGCTCGCCTTCGGCGAGTCGGCCTCTCCCTTCGAAGGGCGCGGCGATTGCGGCGGAGCCTCCCGAGCCTTCTGTCCTGCGGCCGGCGCCCTCACCCCTGCCCCTCTCCCGTTCGGGAGAGGGGTTCGCGCCAGTCCCGCCACCGCTTTCCCGGGCGCATGCAGCGAAAGCGGAATGCGACCCGGGACCCAGCGCAAGACTCCGCCGCAAAGCGGCGCCGAATTCATTTCGCAGAGGTCTCCGAACGCGAGAGGGTGAGGGGTGCGGCCTCTGTGGATAGAGCGCTCCCCTCACCCGGACGCCGCCTATCGGCGGCGCTCGACCTCTCCCTTCGGGAGAGGTTTGCGTGACTCCCTCCACCCTTGGCGTGCTCCTCGCCGGCGGGCTGGCGCGGCGGATGGGGGGCGGCGACAAGCCGCTCAAGGAGATTGCCGGCCGGACAATCCTCGAGCGGGCGATCGAGCGTCTCGCGCCGCAATGCGCGGCCCTGATCCTCAATGCCAACGGCGGCCCGGCGCGCTTCGCCTTCACCGGACTGACGGTCGTCGCGGACGACGTGCCGGGCTTTGCCGGACCGCTCGCCGGCATCCTCGCCGCGCTCGACTGGGCTGCCCGCAACCGCCCCGACCTCGAATGGATCGCGAGCGCCGCGGGCGATTCGCCGTTCCTGCCGCTCGATCTCGTCTCGCGTCTGCACGCCGCCCGCGAAGCCGCCGGCGTGCCGCTCGCCTGCGCCGAGTCGGGCGGCCAGGCGCATCCCGTGAACGGGCTCTGGCCGGTCGCGCTGCGGGCCGATCTGCGGCACGCGCTCGTTGTCGAGGACATGCGCAAGATCGACCGCTGGACGGCGCGCCACGGCGTCGCGCACGCGTCCTGGCCGGCCGAGCCGCTCGACCCGTTCTTCAACGCCAACACGCCGGAAGACATCGCCGCGGCGGAGCGGCTTGCCCGCCTTGACGGCTAGCTCTTGAAGAGGGTCGGCTTTGGCTCCAGGATGCGCCGACGAAAAGAAACAACAGGGGAACACGCCCATGAACATCGTCATTTCGGGTATCGTCGTTGCGATCGCGCTCGGGGTGGTTTCGGCCTTCGCGCTCCGCGGCTCGCAGGAGCCCGCCTACGAGGCCTTTTCGACCTCCAGCACGCGGGTCGGCGACCCCGGCTACAACCTTGTCGGCAAGAACTGGAGCGGCGAGCCGAAGCTTCAGCCCAACAAGTCGTAGGGCAGGAAGCGGAGGACCTCGCCGGGCTCGACCCGGGTCACCGGCTCCGGCAGCTCAATCAGACCGTCGGTCTCGGTCAGCGAGGTGATCACGCCGGCGCCCTCGCGGGGGTGCTTTCGGGCGACGAGCGCGCCGTCGTCGCCCTCCTCGATCCGGACGCGCACATATTCCCGCCGCCCCTCCTTCTTGCGGTAGGCAAAGCCCGCCAGCAC
Source organism: Methylobacterium sp. (assembly GCA_021154065.1). The sequence continues at coordinate 12,433 of JAJKJG010000416.1, read as the reverse complement.
CGGGTAGGCGCGCGGCCGCGCGAGCCGCTCGCCCGTGAGCCGGGCGATCACCGCCCGCGCCACATGCGCGAAGGTGACGAAAGCCGCGACCGGATTCCCGGGAAGACCGATGAACGGCGTCCCGGCGACAACGCCCATGGCGACCGGGCGCCCGGGCTTGATGGCAATGCGCCAGAACGTCAGCGCGCCGGCACTCTCGACCGCCGCCTTGACGTGGTCCTCCTCGCCGGTCGAGACGCCGCCGGAGGTGACGATCAGGTCGTGGTCGGCGGCCGCGCCGGCGAGCGCCCGGGCAAGCGCGCGCGGCTCGTCGCGCAGGATGCCGAGGTCGGTCGCGCGGCAGCCGAGCCGGCGGAGCATCGCCTGCAGCATGAAGCGGTTGGCGTCGTAGAGCTTTGCCGGCCCGAGCGGCTCGCCAGGCGAGACCACCTCGTCGCCGGTCGAGAACACGGCGACGCGCAACGGCGTCCGGACCGGCACGGTGGTGAGGCCGAGCGCCGCGATGAGCCCGATGTCGCGCGGCGAGAGGCGGTGCCCGGCGAGAAGCGCCGTCCCGCCGCGGGCGATGTCCTCGCCGGCGAGCCGCCGGTTCGCCCCCGGCCTGAGCCCGGCTGGCAGCACCACCGCGTCGCCGGCGGCACCGACATCCTCCTGCATGAAAACCGTATCGAGACCCGCCGGCAGCGGCGCGCCGGTGAAGATCCGCACCGCGCCGCGCGCCGGCACGGGACCCCCGAGCGCGGCGCCGGCCGCAATCCGCCCGACGACCGCGAGCACGGTCTCTTGGCCCTCGGCGAGGTCGGCGAAACGCACCGCGTAGCCGTCGACCGCGGAGTTGTCGAAGGGCGGCAGGTCGAGCGGCGCCGCGATGTCCTCGGCGAGCACGCGCCCGTCGGCCTCGATCAGCGGCACGTCCTCGACCCCGGCGGCGACCGCGATCCGCTCGCCGATGAGCGTCGTCGCCTCGTCGACGGACATGAGCTCGCCGCCGAAGGCGAAGCAGTCGTTCGAGAGTTGCGCCATGGCCGCGATCCTGTCGGGGCGGCGGCGCGAAGGTCAAGGGCGCGGCGCCCGTGCAGGCGCGACGCGGGCCGGCGGGCCGGCGGCAGCGAGTGCCGCGACGACGTCCGCGAGCGGCTCGGCAAGCGCCAGCGCCGCGTCGGCGACGGCGCCGACGTCGTCGAGGGGCAGGACCGGGACAGGAGCGCCCGGGACCGGGCAATCGGCCGCGATGGCGACGACGTTCGGCACCTCGGGGAAGAGGAAGGGCTTGCCGTTCTGTGCGCGGTGAACCTCGATCTTCGGATGGGCGGCGGCCTTGAAGCCCTCGACGATGACGAGGTCGACGGGGGAGAGGCGCGCGAGGAGCTCGGCGAGGCCGGGCTCCGGCTCGGCCCGCAGCTCATGCATCAAGGCCCAGCGCCGCTCGGAGGCGACCAGCACCTCCCGGGCGCCCGCGGCCCGGTGCTCGAACGAGTCCTTGCCGGGCTCGTCGACCTCGAAGGCGTGATGGGCGTGCTTCACGGTCGAGACCGTGAGCCCGCGTTGGGCGAGCTCCGGGATGAGCCGCAGCAGCAGGGTGGTTTTCCCCGCCCCGCTCCAACCCGCCAATCCGATCGCGCGCATGGCTTTCGATAGCATGCTTCCAAGGGTTTGGTGCCTCCTACCACCCTCTCCTCATCCTGAGGTGCGACCCCCGGGCTTGACCCGGGGGGAGCCTCGAAGGACGCAACCCTGCCGACGCGCCCCACCGCCGGTGCGTGCTTCGAGGCTCGCCTGCGGCTCGCACCTCAGCATGAGGGGATTTGTGATTGGGCCCACAATGCGAACCGCCCAGCAAGCCGGGCGGTTTAAGCAACTCGCGTTCTGCCCTCGTCCGGTCGGCTTCGCCGACTCGACTTCTCCCGCAAGCGGGAGAGGGAGTCTACTCCGCCGGCGCCGGGGCGCGGCCGCCGCCGACTTGCGGGCCGCTCGCGGTCTTCGCCTGCTGCTTCTCGACCCAGGCACGGTGGTGGCGGCGCGCCCAGGCGAGGTCGACCTCGCCCGAGCCCATGGCGTCGTAGGCGCCCTCCATGCCGAGCGAGCCGATGTAGATGTGGGCGATCATGATCGCGATCAGGATCACCCCGACGATGGCGTGGATGTACTGCGCCCACTGCATGCCGTTGATGTCGGCGATCGAGAACGGGAACAGCATGATGATGCCGGTCACGGACAGCGCGATGCCGCCGAGCGCCACCGACCAGAAGATCAGCTTCTGCCCGGCGTTGAAGCGCCCGGCAACGGGATAGGTGTGGCTCAGGAAACCGCCGCCGGCTCTCAGCCAGGCGGCGTCGTAGCGGTCCGGGATGTTGTCCTTCACCCAGACGGCGATCATGAACACGACGCCGAGCATGAACGGCCAGGACAGGAAGTTGTGGGCGTATTTCGCCCATTGCGAGAAGCCGGCGAAGGCGTCCGGCCCGATCAGCGGCATCAGCAGCCGCTTGCCGAAGATGTAGTTGAGCCCCGAGATCGCCAGCACGATGAAGCAGGTTGCCGTCATCCAGTGCGTGAAGCGCTCGAAGGCGTTGAAGCGCAGGATCTTGCGGCCCGATTCCTCGTCGGGCTCGAGCGCGATTCGGCCGCGCGAGAAATAGAACGCCGCCAGCGCCAGCAGCATGCCGAGCACCGCGATGCCGCCGATCCAGGGCAGCGCACCCTCACGGAACCCGCGGTAGTCGCGGCCTTGCGGCTGCTCGAGCAGCGAAGCCTTGCCGTCCGGAATGGTGACGCGGCCCTGGAGCTTGTTCAGCTCGCGCAGGAGCTGGTCCTCCTTGACCGACATCGCGGTCGGATTCGTGCCGCTCGGCTGCTGGGCCGAGGCCGTCCCGAGGCCAACGACGACCATCAGGCCCATTGCCGCGAGCACGGTCCGGAACACCTGGATACCGAACATCGGGATTTCCCTCCCCTCTTTTGTCGTTATGCCTTTGAAAAGCGGGGGGCGGCTGCGACGCCCCCGCTCGTCACGTCACAGCGCGACGGTCTCGCGATAGGCGGTCTTCCAGCCCCAGGCCCCCGAGCCGTAGCCGCGCTGTACCACCCGCTCCTTGTAGAGCTTGGCGATGATGTCGCCGTCGCCGGCGAGCAGCGCCTTCGTCGAGCACATCTCGGCGCAGAGCGGCAGCTTGCCCTCGGCGAGGCGGTTGCGGCCGTATTTGACGTACTCGGCTTCGGAGTGGTCGGCCTCCGGCCCGCCGGCGCAATAGGTGCACTTGTCCATCTTGCCGCGCGAGCCGAAATTGCCGACCCGCGGGTATTGCGGCGCGCCGAACGGACAGGCGTAGAAGCAATAGCCGCAGCCGATGCACAGGTCCTTCGAGTGCAGCACCACCGCGTCGGCCGTGGTGTAGAAGCAGTTCACCGGGCACACCGCCGCGCAGGGCGCGTCGGTGCAGTGCATGCACGCCATCGAGATCGAGCGCTCGCCCGGCTTGCCGTCGTTCAATGTCACGACGCGGCGGCGGTTGATGCCCCAGGGCACGTCGTGCTCGTTCTTGCAGGCGGTGACGCAGGCGTTGCACTCGATGCAGCGGTCGGCGTCGCAGAGGAATTTCATGCGGGCCATGTTCTTGTCTCCCCCTTACGCCGCGCGGATCTGACACAGGGTGGCCTTCGGCTCCTGCATGCCCGTGACCGGGTCGAAGCCGTAGGTCGTGACGGTGTTGACGCTTTCGCCGAGCACGATCGGGTCGGTGCCCTGCGGATACCGGCCGCGCATGTCCTCGCCCTGGTAGAAGCCCGAGAAGTGGAAAGGCATCCAGGCGACGCCTTTGCCGACCCGGTCCGTGACCAGCGCCTTGACGCGCACCTTGGGATTCTCCGTGTTGCTCCCCTTCTCCGGGCCGGTGACCCAGACCCATTGCCCGTCCTTGATGCCGCGCTCGGCGGCATCGCCGGTGTTGACCTCGACGAACATATCCTGCTGCAGCTCGGCGAGCCATCTGTTCGAGCGCGTCTCCTCGCCGCCGCCCTCGTATTCGACGATACGGCCGGAGGAGAGGATGATCGGGAAGTCGCGGGCGATGTTCTTCTCGACCGCCGCCCGCTGCACCGAGAAACCGATGTTCGGCATCCGGAACTGCCGCGCATCCGGCAGGGTCGGATACTTCGCCACGAGCTCCGGCCGCGGCGAGTAGATCGGCTCGCGGTGGACCGGGATCGGGTCCGGCAGGTTCCAGGCGTTCGCCCGGGCCTTGCCGTTGCCGTAGTGGATCACGCCGTGCTCGAGGCAGACCCGCTGGATGCCACCCGAGAGGTCGATCGCCCACGACACCGCGTCGACGTTGTTACCGCCGATGCGCTGGATGACGGCGAGCTCCTCCGGCTTGAGGTCCTTGTCCCAGCCGAGCTTCTTCAGCACGCCCATGGTGAACTCGGGGTAGCCGTCGGTCAGCTCCGAGCCCTTGGAATAGGAGCCCTCGGCCAGGAGAGTCTGGCCGTTGCGCTCGAGCCCGAAGCGGGCCCTGAAGGTCGAGCCGCCGTCCTTCACGTGAACATTGGTGTTGTAGAGGATCGGCGAGCCCGGGTGGCGAATCTCCGGCTTGCCCCAGCACGGCCAGGGCAGCCCGTAGTAGTCGCCGCCGACCTCCGGAGCGTCCTTCGGCGCGCGCAGCGTCACGAGATCGAACTTGTCCTGGTTCTTCATGTGCGCCTTGAGGCGCTCCGGCGACTGCCCGCAATAGCCGGTCGACCAGCCGCCGCGATTGAGCTCGCGCAGGATGTCCTCGGCGACCGGCTTCGTGCCGTTCACCTTGATGTTCTTGAACATCCTCTCGGCGTAGCCGAGCTTCTTCGCGAGGAGGTACATCGCCTCGTAGTCGTCCTTCGACTCAAAGGCCGGCTCGACGATCTTCTCGCCCCATTGCAGCGAGCGGTTCGAGGCCGTGCGCGAGCCGTCGCATTCGAGCGAGGTCGCGATCGGCAGGAGGTAGGTGCCGTCGCGCCGGTCGGACAGCGCCGCGAAGGTCGTCGGATGCGGATCGGCAACGACCAGGAGGTCGATCTTCTCCATTCCCTTCTTCGCCTCGGGGATGCGGGTGACGGTATTGCCGCCATGCCCCATGACGATCATCCCGCGTATGGCGCCGCGCTGGTCGACCTGGTCCTCGGGCAGGTTCACGGCGTCGAACCACCGCGTCGAGGTGATCCCCGGCGTCTCCATGTTCTCCTTCTTCGAGCGGGCCTTGCGCCCGGCCTTCTCCGGCACCTCGTCGAACTGGCTCTGGAGCCACTCGTACTCGACCTCCCAGACGCGGGCCCAGTGCTTCCAGGCGGCTTCGGTGAGGCCGTAGTAGAGCGGCAGGGTGGTGTTATCGAGCCCGAGGTCGGTCGCGCCCTGCACGTTGGTGTGGCCGCGGAAGATGTTGGCGCCGGTGCCGGGCGAGCCGACATTGCCGGTCGCAAGGCAGGCGATGCAGAAGGCGCGGACGTTCGCGGTGCCGACCGTGTGCTGGGTCGCGCCCATGCACCAGATGATCGTCGCCGGCTTCTCCTTCGCGAATTTCTCCGCGACGCGCTTGAGCTGCTCGCCCGGCACGCCGGTGACGCGCTCGACCTCGTCGGGCGTCCATTTGGCGACCTCCTTGCGGACGTCGTCCATGCCGTAGACGCGCTTGGCGATGAAGTCCTTGTCCTCCCAGCCGTTCTGGAACACGTGCCAGAGCAGGCCCCAGACGAGCGGAATGTCGGTGCCGGAGCGGAACCGCACATACTCGGTCGCGTGCGCGGCCGTGCGCGTGAACCGCGGATCGCAGACGATCATGTTGCCGCGGTTGATCTCCTTCGAGGCGAGGAGATGCTGCATCGCCACGGGGTGCGCCTCGGCCGCGTTCGAGCCGATGAACACCATCGTCTTGGCATTGCGGATGTCGTTGTACGAGTTCGTCTGCGCGCCGTAGCCCCAGGTGTTGGCGACGCCTGCAACCGTCGTCGAGTGGCAGATGCGGGCCTGGTGGTCGATCGAGTTCGTGCCCCAGAAGGCGCCGAACTTCCGCATCAGATAGGCGCCCTCGTTCGTGAACTTCGCCGAGCCGAGCCAGAAGACCGCATCCGCGCCATGCTTGCCGCGGATATCCATCAGCTTGTCGCCGATCTCGTCGATCGCCTGATCCCACGAGATCCGCTGCCATTGGCCGTTGGCGAGCTTCAGCGGGTATTTCAGCCGCCGGTCGCCGTGCACGATCTCGCGGATCGCAGCGCCCTTGGCGCAGTGCGTGCCGCGGTTGATCGGGCTCGTCCAGGACGGCTCCTGCCCGGTCCAAACGCCGTTCTGGACCTCCGCCGTCACCGTGCAGCCGACCGAGCAGTGGGTGCAGATGTTCTTCTTGATGACGGTTTCGGCCCCGGGCTTCGGGCCGTCGATGGCCTTCGCCTTGCGCACCGCTCCGAGCTGGATCGAGCCGACCGCGGCGACGCCGCCGATGGCAAGGCCCGAGCGCGCGAGGAAGCTGCGCCGGTCGAGCGCCTCGATCGCCATCCCTGCGGTGATGGCCTGGAATTTCCCGCGGCTCGCTTCGCCGTTCTTGCGCTTGATCAGCATGGCCGCCTCACTTCTTCAGGGTCTCGTAGCCATTCGTGCGGTAGAAGGCCTGGACGCCGGGGCTGTCGGCCTGGTAGCGCTCCTTGGTCTCTTCCCGGCCCGGATCGTAGGCCTGCGCCTCGGTCGCGGCGATCGGGGCGGCGACGGCGGCAACAGCAGCCGTCGATGCGCCTCCGACCGCGCGGAGGAAGTTGCGGCGATCCATCGCGCTCGTCCGTTTCTCTCGCATCGCTCGTCCTCCAATGTTGCCGCCGAACGCGCTCGTCACGCGTCCATGGCGAAGGCCTGCGCCTCGATCTCCATGAAGATGCGGCCGATCGTGCCGACCGGCCGGTAGAAGCGCGCATGCCGCGCCGTCTCGAGATCGGCGAAGAAGCGCGCCGCCCAGGGCTTCAGATGCCGCTCGAAGAAGCGCCGCTCGGCGCCGCTCTCGACCTCGAACCGTCCTGCGGCAAGGCCCGCCATCACCTCGCAAAGAATGGCGAGGTGATCCTCCGGGTCGTGGTGCCCTTCGGCGCGCTCGATGCCCAGGCCGTTGAGGTCCTCCCGGACGCGCGCCAGCGGGCGCTCGTTGAGGAAGCCGGTCAGATAGTATGAGGCGTAGGGAAGAAGCTCGCCGCGCCCAACGCCGATGAAAAGGTCGAAGAACTCGCGCGAGAGCTCGTCCGGATCGATGTCGGAGGCGAGTTCGGCCAAGGCGATATGGGCGAGCCCCAGCGGCGTCGCGTCGCCTTTCAGCTCCGACAGGCGCTCGAGCAGATCCTTTGCCGGCGCACGACCGAGAAGCACCGCGAGAAGGCCATATTCATGCGCGCGCAGCCGGTCGATCTCGTCGACGCCGGCGGCTGCGGCATCAGGCATGCCGTAAAGATCCGGGCGAAGGCTGGCGCGCGGCACGCCGGTCAGCGCCTCGACCGCGATCACGCGCTCGGCCGGGACCCGCTGCCAATTGGAAACCGAGGGCTGCGAAATGCCGAGCCGGCGCGCGAGTGCGCCGATTCCTCCAGCAGCCCGGATGGCGTCTTCGAGCCCGCCCTCGCGCATTTTCCTTCCCGACCCGCGCGGTACCTACCCGGTAGGGCAGGTCCGCACTTTGTTGTGTCGACATAATGCAAACCTATGGCCTCGCCGCAAGCAGTTTCGACAGGTTCTAGACTGGCTTCGCGCCGCCATGCCGTGGTGCCGCAACGGCAGGGGCGGGCTTTTGCGGGCGGTCCGACTGCGGTGCAGCAAGGGCGTCCGTCATCGGGTCGGGGGTCGCCGCCTCGGAATGCGAGTCGCGCATCTGTCCCGATGGCTCCTCTTGCTGCGTCGCAGCAACTTGCGATGCATTCCCCGGCGAGGCAGCAACCGCCTCACGATTCTGTGACCCTTTCGCCTCCAAGGGGGGCGCAGCCGGAGGAGACTCGCCGAACACGCTCCGGACCATGGCCGCGACGTCGTCCCCAGGGTCGAGAGCACCGGCGCCCGGCACGCCCCCCGGCGTGTTCCAGTCATAGGCATAGTCGCGGGCCTCGCCGACGAAGTCGCGGATCGCCGGGTCGAGGGTCCACATCCGGCGGAGGGCAGCGTTGCGCAGCGCGTCCGGGACGCCGCGCCGAAGGAAGCCGGAGATGTCGCTCGCGGCCGTGATCTCCTCGACCTTGGGCAGCGCCGCAAGCTCCTCCGGCGTCAGCTCGGGCTCCGGGAGCACCGACGCCGGATCGGCTTCGAGCGGCGGAGCTCCGGCCGGCGCCTCCGCGGCATCGGGCTCCGGACCGCGCTCGGAGCGCCGGGCCTCCTTTTTCAGCCGCGACCAGCGGGAGAGGAACTCGCCGCTCATTCGTCGTCCCCGCGGCCGCGGTCGCGCCGGCGTTGCGCGAGCGCCTCCGGATCGGCCCGGTCGCGCTTGCGCTTGAAGAAGGGCCGCTCGACGTGGAAAGCCTCGAAGAAAGCCGCGACCTTGGCCTGGATTTCCACCGGCATCGGCACGGCCTCGATCGTCTCCCCGATCGCGCCGGCGAGCGCTTCGCCTTCGTAAGGATCCGCCGTCACCGTCGAGACCTCGTAGTCGTCGCCGCCGACCGGCCGCAGCGACACCCAGAGCGACGGCCGGCCGGACGCGAGGTTGTCGCGGTAATGCGCGGTCTCGGACGGATGCAGCCGCACCTCGAAGGGGCCGGCGTAGAACAGCTCGTCCTCGCCGTCCCGCCCAAGGGAGGTCCAAGGCGCGGTCGCGGGAGCCGCCGGAAGCACCGCGTGCGGCAGCCAGGCGTGGTCGGCCCACGGCCCGGTGAGCTTCCGCCGCGCGACGATCACCCCGACGTCGAAATGGTCCTCGCTCATCTCAACCCGGCCTCACGCCGCCCGCGCGTCGGCCGCCACCGGCAAGCCGACGATCAGGTTCTGCGGCTTCATGCGCACATGCCTGTCCTCGCTCATGGCGAGAAGAAGGTAGACCGGGAAGCCCGCCATCCGCTGCTCGACCGCTCGCGCATTCGGAAAGGTCAGGCGCAACAGGGCGAGCATCCGGGACTGCGCATCCGCCTCGATCTCCTCGCCCGTCCAGAGCGCGTTGCCGATCCGCGTCGCCTCGACGTCGAGCCCGACGAACCAGCGCCAGTCCGGATCCTCGATCCGGGCGACCGGCTCGACCGCGACCTCGATATTGAGGAGATGGGCGACCCACGCCTCGATCGCCCGGGCGAGGCCTTCGCGGCTGCGCGGGTTCGCGCCGAGCGCGAGCGCCATGGTGAAGGCGTCGGAGCGGCTCCAGTAGCTCCACAGATTCCCGTCCTCGAGTACGTCGAGCTCCGCCGCCGGCTCCTGGCCGAGCATGGCGGCGAGCGGCGACAGGCCGCGCGCCCCCTCATGCGCCTCGATCACCTCGGCGTCGGCGAGAACCGCCGCGCCGTCGAGAAACGAGACCCTTTGCGGGCGAAAGAACAGCTCGGCGGCGCGAAGGACGTAGGGGTCCTCGCAGCGGTCGAGGGCGTTGCGTAGGATGAGGTGCACGAGCTGGTTCAGAAACAGCGGCGGCGTCGCGGCCGGGCGCCGCGCGATGTCGAGATAGGCGGCCTCGACGCTCGGCGCCGCGAGCAGGCGTTCGCGGAATTCGAGCATCACGGACCAGTTCTCGCGCGCGTCCGCGTCGACGACGGCGGCGATCTCCTCCGCGACGACGGCACGGCGCGGCGAGGCCATCAGGCTCGCGTGCAGGCGACGCTCGGCGGCGCAAGCCTCGTCGGGTGGAACGAGCTCCGGGCGGGCGAGGTACGCGAGGATCAGCTCGTCCGTGATTGCGAGCCCGCCGCCTTCCGTGCGCGGCGTCAGGTGATGCCCGGACGAGACCCAGAACTCGGGCATCAGCGCTTCGCCTCGGCAAGACCGACGAGGTCGACTGCGTCGCCCGGCTCCTCCTCGACCTCGACGAACTCGAAGGCGCGGGCGTGCGCATGCAGGCGATCGGCGCCCGGCCCCGGGTCGCGTCGCCGGAGGCTGCGGAACTGCTCGCGGATCTTGCCGCCCTCGAAGGTGCGATGCATGGCGAGGATAGTGCCGGGCTCGTCCTGGCAGAGCGAAGCCGCGAAGTCGACCTCCTCGGCGGCGGCCGCCCGGGCGGCTTCGCGGCTCGGCGCCCCGAGCGTCGCGTGGATGTGTCCGGCGAGCGCCTCGACCGCGCCGTCCCGCTCAGACGCGGTCGCGGCGGTGACGACGACAAGGGTCGAGAAGCCAAGCGAGTCGACGCCGACGAACCCGGCCCGGAAGGCGGCACGCGCCTTGCCCGTGAGTGCTGCCACGTCCGCGTCGACGAACAGGAACGAGCCGGTCACCGCCCATTCGCCCGCCTCCGCCGCGCGCGTGAACACGAAGGCGTCGGACGGGTCGAGGCGGATGGTCCGCGGCAGCATGAGCATTGGTCAGAGCCTTGGGGCGCCGGCTTGCCGGTCGAGCCAGGCGGGCTCCTCGAGAGCCGGCACCAGCGGCAACCGCAGCATCGCCTCCCCCTCGCCGCCGATGACGAGGTCACCGTTGTGGTCGAGCCGGCTTTTCCCCGGCAGGGCCAGGCGGGAGAGATACCCGGCCGCGACCGGCTCGAATCCCTTGTCGTTCCAGGTGTCGAAGGCGACCATGAGGAAACGGGCAAAGCCCTCGAGGATGGCCTCGCTGCCGGTCGCGAAATGCTCCTCCTCGAGCGAAGTCGAGGCCGGCGCCGCGCCGGATTCGAGAATGCCGATCCGGGCCCGCGTCAGCGACGCCGAGAACACGAGCCAGCCCGGCACCGCATCCTCGCCGCAATCCGCCGGCCAGCCGAGCCGCCCGCCGCCGATGCGGGCGCCGTCGAAGAGGATCGTGTCCGGCCAGTCGAAAACCAGCGGCTTCACCGGCGGCGAGACGGCGCCGATGGCGTCGGCGAGCGCCGCCATGCCGGCAAAGAAGACCCGGCGCGCCCGGGCGAGCGGCTCCTCGGGCTCGAGCACCAAGGCGAACTCGAGGAGGTCGAACCGGCCGACATGGACGAGGGTGCCGGCCCCGGCTTCCGGCGCGATCCGGCAGGCATGCGCGAAGGCGTCGCCGGTCTCGCGCAGGGTGACGAGCGTGTAGGGCGGCGGCAGGTCGAGCGGCGGTCTGGCCTTCAGGGCGGTAATGGGCATGCGGCGTTTCGTTGGGATCGCCGGTGCGACCCGAGGTCTCGGGCTCGTTCTTTCGAGCGATTCCAGTATAGAAGAGGGATAACGAAGGCGAGAGGCGGCAAAAAGCCTCCATCCGGGACGGACACGTGAACGATAAGCGCATTGTTTTCGCCTGCTCCTGCGAGGAGACGATGCCGCTCGACGCGGCGGCGATCGCGGCGGGCTGCGGCGGCGAGCTGCGGAGCGCAGATCAGCTCTGCCGGCGCGAGCTCGAGCGCTTCAAGGCGGCGCTGAACACCGGTGCGGCGATCACCGTGGGGTGCACGCAGGAGGCGCCGCTGTTTCGCGAGGCCGCGGCCGAGGCTGGCGCCGAGGAGCGGGTCGCCTTCGCGAACATCCGCGAGAACGCCGGCTGGTCGGCGAATGCTCGCGACGCCGGCCCGAAGATGGCAGCACTTCTCGCGGCCGCCGCCGAGCCCGCCCACGCCGTGCAGTTCGTCGCCATGGAAAGCCGCGGCGTCGCCTTGGTCTATGGACGGGATGCCGCCGCGATCGAGGCGGCGCGCCGGCTTTCGGATCACCTCGACATCACCGTGCTCCTGACAAAGCCTGGGGAGATCGCGCCGCCGCGGGCGACGGCGTTTCCGGTGCTGAAGGGCACGATCGCCGGCGCAACGGGGCATCTCGGCGCGTTCTCGTTGCGGATCGACGACTTCGCCCAGCCCGCTCCCTCGTCGCGCGAGCATCTCGTGTTCGGGCCGGCGCGTGACGGGGCGACCTCGACCTGCGACCTCGTCCTCGATCTCTCGGGCAATTTCCCGCTCTTTCCGGCGCACGAGCTGAGGAGCGGATATCTTCGCGCCGATCCGCGCGACGCCGCGGCCGTCGAGCGCCTGATCTTCGAGGCCTCGCACCTCGTCGGCACCTTCGATAAGCCGAAATTCGTCAGCTTCTCCGAAGCTTTGTGCGCGCATTCACGCTCGCAGATCACGGGCTGCACGCGCTGCCTCGAGCTCTGCCCGACGGGCGCCATCACGCCGGCCGGCGACCATGTCGCGATCGACCCCTATGTCTGCGGCGGCTGCGGCTCCTGCGCCGCCGCCTGCCCGACCGGGGCCGTGACCTACGAGGTGCCGGATGTCCGCCGCCAGCTGCGCAGCCTGCGCACGCTGCTCTCGGCATACCGCGCCGCCGGGGGCGGCAATCCGGTCCTCCTGTTCCACGATGCCGGCCATGG
>JAJKJG010000415.1 GCA_021154065.1 Methylobacterium sp. | reverse complement strand
GCGCGGCCTTCAGGGTCATCGACATCGGAACGCCTCGTCGCCCCTTAGCCTTGCTGCGGCAGGCGAGCGCACGGGCTGCGGTCAGACGCCGGCCGGCCTGGGGCTGATTGAGCCTGCGCCATGCAAAGCCCCGTCGTGCGTTCGGCAGCCTGGGCGATGTCGAGGCCGATCAAAAGGCTGACCCAGGCGGCGAGGAGGAGCCCGACGAAGAGGCCGACGAGCACCAGATCATCCAGGGCCAGGACGCGGGCCTGCCTCTTCGGCACGTTCAGACGCGGCAGGCGTAACGGAGCATCCTGAAACACGTGACGGACGATCGGCGCGACGGGGCGGCGCGTCGTCGCCGAACCGGCGGCCCGCGCCATGGCGGCGTCGAGGAAGGCTGAAATTTCGGGCGGCAGATCGCTCGCTTGCGGCGGGCTGGACGGATTAGCGGCCGTGACGGTCATGGGCATTCCCCTGCATCTGAGGCCGCCAGATTTCGCCTGATCGCTTGTCCAGATTGTCTCTTCCAAAGCGCCCTTTTGTGTCGGAGCATTTCAGGCCGAGGCCCGGAAACAATCGGAAACAAAGTTTTTGGGCGCTCCGGAGCGATGAGGCCGCGGGCGACGGCGTTTCAGTGCGCGAACACCAGCCAGACGACGGCCGCGAGCGGCGCCGCGACGCCAAGCAGAAAGGGCAGGACGTTTCGGACCATCGGTCAACCTCACGAAAAAAGGGACCGGAGACGCACGGTCTCCGGTCCCCTCTCGGGTTCTGGGCCGAGCTGGGGGCAGTGCGTCAGAACGCCGAGAACTTGTAGTTCAGGCCGAGGCGGACCACCCCGAAATCGTCGCCCCGGCGACTGTCCACGATGCTGGCCGCGGTGACCGGAGCGCCGGTGTTGGTCACGCCGACCACGGCGTTGGCCACGCTGCTGTCCCGGCTGCCGTTGTTGAAGTTGACGTAAAGACCCTCAAGCTTCGCCGTCAGATTGGTGGTGAAGGCGTACTCAAGGCCGCCGCCGACCGCGTAGCCGACGTTGTTGCTGTTGGAGAGGCTGAACGGCGTCGCCGTCACGAGAGCGCCGGTCGCGGCGGCCGCGGGGGAGACGAAGAAGGACGTCGGGACGGCGGCGCCGGACGCAAAGCCGTAGCTGGTGCAGGTCGAGCAGTTGTTGCTGTTCCGGTCCGTGAAGGCGAGGCCGCCTGTGCCGTAGATCAACAGCCGGTCGAAGGCGTAGCCGAGGCGGCCCCGCACGGTGCCGAACCAGTCGATGCCGCGGTTCCCAGAGCCGGCGCCGTTGTTGAACAGGGCGATGTTGGACGCCCCGTTCGACACGACGCCAAGGCCGGGAATTCCGTCCGGGATCGCCGCTGCGGTCAGATAATTGCCCGTGGCGTAGAGGGCAGACAACTCGTCGTTGCGGCGAAAGCCGGCGTACTGGATGTCGGCCTCGACGCCCACCACCCAGCCGGAGCCCGGCGTGAACTGGTGATTGTAGCCGATCTGGCCGCCGCCGACGAAACCGTTCCGGCTCCGTCCCGTGTCATAGCCGAGGAAGCCGGTCGTGCCGCTGGTGATCGTGGCCGGCGTGAGCGCGCCGGTCGGGAAAGCCGGAACCAGCAGGTTGTTTCCGAGCAGGAGCGCGGAGGAGTCGTTGTTGTCATTGTTGGAGAAGCCATAGCCGGCGTTCGCGCCGACGTAGAGGCCGGTCCACGTGAACACGGGAACCGCCACGAACGGAGCCGGGGCAACAACGGTCCGGCGTGGCAGGTCGGCGGCCTGTGCGCCCGAGAGGCTGAAAGCGGCCGCGATCGTCGATCCGAGGAAGGCGGACATGAGGTTGCGCATACTGGGCTTACCTTTGTTATGGCGAAGATCTCAATCCGGGACTGGATGCTCCGCTTGGGTTGTCGGAGGCTGTTCCGCCGCAGGAGCGCCGAAAAGATCCTCTCATCTAAAGTAAAAAGAGCCCGATCCATCAGGATCGGGCCCAGGTTCTCTCCTCAGCCACGCCTGCGGGTCTCGAATGCGAGCGATGTTCCACGCTCCGCGCTTGTGGCTGAGGGAACCATCGTCTGCCCTGTTTGCTGGATTGTGTCGGGCAAGGCCGGATTTCGTTGCTGAGTGTTTCCGGCGAAAGCGAGAGCCGCCATGCCGCCCCGGACTGCCCACGCCCCGATGCGGCCCGAAGCGCGCGTGCGCCCGTTCCCGATGGGTCAACGATGCGTCAATGCTGCGGTGTGATGGCGCGTGCGGTCGGGGCGATCAGGCGCCCCGTGTCTGTTCCACTGTGAAGCCGAAGCCAGGATCGGGAGGGCGCGGATCACGCCGGGACGGCGATCTGATCACGCAGGCGCGCGAGGCTTTCGTCGCGGCCGAGGACCGTCATCACATCGAACAGCCCCGGCGAGGTCGAGCGGCCGGTGAGAGCGGCCCGCAGGGGCTGCGCGATCTGGCCGAGCTTGACGCCTGCCGCCTCGGCCGCGGCGCGCACCGCCGTCTCTGTGCTCTCGGCCGTCCAGGCGGGCAGCGCTTCGAGCTTTTGGAGAGCGCCTGCGAGGCGCTCCCGTCCGCCGTTGGCCAGGATGCCGGCCGCTTTGTCGTCGAGCGCGAGCGGACGCTTGGCGTAAAGGAACGCGGCGCTGTCGAGCAGTTCGACCAGCGTCTTGGCGCGCTCCTTCAGCCCCGGCATGGCGGCCAGGAACGTTTCGCGCAGCGCGGGGTCGAACGCCGTTCCCAGGCCGCGAGGCGGGCCGTGCTAGGGCAGGATCGTTTCCAGCGCCGCCACGAGACGCTCGTCCGGGGACTGGCGCAGGTAGTGGCCATTGAGGTTTTCGAGCTTGGCGAAATCGAAGCGCGCCGCCGAGCGCCCGATGTTTTTCAGATCGAACGTCTCAATCATCTCTTCGGTCGAAAAAATCTCCTGGTCGCCGTGGCTCCAGCCCAGGCGAACGAGATAGTTGCGCAGGGCTTCGGGCAGATAGCCCATGGCCCGGTAGGCGTCGACGCCGAGCGCGCCGTGGCGCTTCGACAGCTTGGCGCCGTCTGGCCCGTGGATGAGCGGCACGTGCGCCATCTCGGGCACGCGCCAGCCGAGCGCGTCGTAAATCTGCTTCTGGCGGGCGGCGTTGGTCAGGTGGTCGTCGCCGCGGATGACGTGCGTGACGCCCATGTCGTGATCGTCGACCACCACGGCCAGCATGTAGGTCGGCGTGCCGTCCGAGCGCAGCAGCACGAGGTCGTCAAGGTCCTTGTTCCGCCACGTGACGCGGCCCTGGACGTGGTCCTCGATGACCGTCTCGCCTTCGATCGGGGCTTTCAGGCGGATCACCGGCCGGACGCCGGGCGGCGCTTCGGCGGGGTCGCGGTCGCGCCAGCGCCCGTCGTAGCGCAAGGGGCGGCCCTCGCGCCGCGCCGCCTCGCGCATCGCCTCAAGCTCCTGGGGCGTGGCGTAGCAATGGTAGGCGCGGCCCGCCGCCAGCAGGCGTTCGGCCACCTCGCGATGCCGGCTTGCGCGCGAGAACTGGTAGACCACGTCGCCGTCCCAATCGAGGTCGAGCCAGGTGAGGCCGTCGAGGATGGCCCGGATGGCGGCGTCGGTCGAACGCTCACGGTCGGTGTCCTCGATGCGCAGCAGGATTTTTCCGCTGTGGCGGCGCGCGAAAAGCCAGTTGAACAGCGCCGTGCGCGCGCCGCCGATGTGCAGGAAGCCGGTCGGGGATGGGGCGAAACGGGTGACGACGGTCTCGGACATCATGACTGCGATGTTGGGGATGAGGATGAGGCTGATCTGTTCGCCAGCGTCGGCCGTCGTCTAACATGAGGGCTTCGAGGCGGTAAGCCCAAAGCGATGGCGGGACGGAGCGACGGGAGCGCGCGGGCGTCGGCTGCGGCCGGAATGCTTCCGTTCGGGGCGGCGCTCGGCCGGACCCGCCTGCAGGCTCAGGGGTTCGACTGGCGCGCATGGCTGCGTCGCTGCTGCGCGCAGGAGATCGAGCAACGCCGCCTTTTTCCCTGGATCGCGGTCGCCTTCGGGCTCGGCATCCTGTTGTTTTTCGGGGCGGATGGGCGGCCCTCCCTGTGGGCGCCGCTCGCCGGAGCCGGCGTCTCCGGCGTCGCCGCCTACCTCGCCCGCGCCCGCCAGGTCGGCTTCGGAGTCCTGGTCGGACTCACAGCCCTGTTTGGCGGGTTCGCGGCTGCGGTGATCCGCACCCAGAGCGTCGAAGCGCCGATCCTCGCCCGAACGGTGATTTCGCCGCTCACCGGCTTTGTCGAGAGCATCGAGGAGCGGCCCAGCGGGGCGCGGCTCCTGGTTCGCCTGCACACGCTCGACAAGGTTCCGGCCGATGCGCGCCCGCAGCGCATCCGCGCGACCGTCAGGGAGCGTCAGACCTTCGCGCCGGGCGATTTCATCGCCGCCACGGGCCGGCTCCTGCCGCCGCCCGAAGCGGCGCGGCCCGGCGGCTACGACTTCGCCCGCGACGCGTACTTTCGCGGTATCGGCGCGGTCGGGTCGCTGGTGGGCCGCGTCACGGCGCGCGCGCCGCCGGAGCCGCCTGACCTGTCGCTGCGCTTCGCCGCTGCGGTAGACGCGGCGCGTAATGGTCTGACGCGGCGCATCGCCGACGCGATCGGCGGACAGGCCGGCGCAGTCGCGGCGGCGCTCATCACGGGCAAGCGCGGGCTCATCGACGAGCGGACGAACGATATTCTGCGCGCGGCCGGGATTTACCATATCGTCTCGATTTCCGGGCTCCACATGGTGCTCGCGGCGGGCACGTTTCTCTGGATCGCACGGGCGCTGCTGGCGCTCGCGCCGGGCGCGGCGCTGCTCTGGTCCATCAAGAAGATCGCGGCGATGGTCGGCATGCTCCGCGCCGTCGCCTATTGTGTGTTCTCGGGCTCGGACGTGGCGACCGAGCGCTCCTTGTTCATGATCCTCGTGATGCTCGGCGCGATCCTGGTCGACCGCCCCGCGCTCAGCATCCGCAACCTCGCTCTTTCGGCGCTGATCGTGCTGGCGCGCGAGCCCGAAACGCTCCTCGGCCCCAGCCTGCAGATGTCCTACGCGGCGGTCGCGGGCCTGATCGCCATGGCGGAGTGGACGCGCGGCCGCGCGCACCGGCGCGAGCCGGGCGGTCTGCTCTACAGAGCATCCGTTTGGGGCGTGGGAACGGTGATCGGGCTCGTGACGACGACCATCGTGGCGACGCTCGCCACGGCCCCGTTCAGCTCCTTCCATTTCCAGAACCTGAACGCGTATGGGCTGATCGGCAACGCCCTCACGCTGCCGCTGGTGTCGGTCGTCGTCATGCCGGCGGCCGTGGTCGGGGTCTTGGCGTATCCCTTCGGCCTGGATGGCCCGATCTGGCATCTGATGGGCGTCGCCGTCGAGGGCATCCTGCGCGTGTCGGCCTGGGTCAGCGGCCTGTCGGGTTCGACGGTCATCGACCCGGCGTTCGGCGCGGGCGCGCTCGGATTTCTGGCCGCCTCGATTCTCGTTCTGACGCTGTTCGTCTCGCCTCTGCGGTGGCTCGCCGGCGCGCCCGCCGTCATGCGGCTCTGGTTTGCCGCAACGG
>JAJKJG010000414.1 GCA_021154065.1 Methylobacterium sp. | reverse complement strand
GGGCAGAGCATCCCACGCCGCCGCCGCCTCGGCGAGGGCGCCGCGGGCGAGCGCGTCGTCGATGCGGGCGACGAGGCTCGGCACCGTGTTCGAGCCGGGCTTGCCGACCGGGCGGATGGTGACGATGCCTTCGGCCATGCGTCCGAGGCGCTCGCTCCAGCTGTTCGCGGGGCCGCGCGCCTCGGCAATGATCCTCGGCGCGATCGACTTGAACTCCTGCGCCAGCGCGCCGGCGCTCGGCGCGCCCGCCTTGGCGAAAGGCTCGATCGCGGCAAGACGCTGCGGCTCGGCCTTGAGGCGGGCGAGCGCCCCGAACGCCTCGGGGAACGGCGTGCCGTCGCGAAGCGCGTTCGCGACCCGGTCGGCGGCGACGACGCGCAGCGCCGCGGCGGCCTCGGGGCCGCGCTCGGCGAACTGTTTCGCCAGGGCCTCGACGCGCTGGTTCTGCTGCGCGACCTGCTGCGACAGCGCCGCCAGGCGCTGCGTCTGCTCCGCCGATTGGCCGGCGATCGTCCCGAGGCGCTGGCCCTGCTCGGCCAATTGGGGGGCGAGCGTCGCGACCTGCTTTGCCTGTTCGCTGAGACGGGCCTCGAGCTGCTCCGCGATCTTCGAGCCACCCTCGGTCTGTGTCCGGGCCCGGTCCTCGAGCGCCGCGATCCGGCTCTCGATCTTTTCGAGTGCGACCGAGTCGAGGCCCGCCGCCGGCTGCGGCGTTGCGGCCGGATCGGCGGGGCGGTTCGCGGCCGCCTCGGCGCGCTGCGTCGCGCGCTCGGCGGCGGTTTGCGCCGCCTGCGCCCGCTGCGCCGTCTCGCGCTGCTGCGTCTCCATCGCGGCAAGCCGCCGCTCGATCGCGGCGACATCGGCCGTCGGGACCGCGGCCATGCGCTGCTCGAGCTGCGCGATGCGTGGGCCCGTCGTGTCGCCGCGCTGCGGCCAGTAGCGCTCGGCGGCCGCTGTCAGCCCGGCGCCGACGAAGCCGCCGAGAAGCGCTGCCGCGACGAACCCGCCGGCGCCGGCCCGGCGCGGCCGCTCGGGAACCGGCTCGCTTCGCGGCGCGCCGGTCTCGATCCGCACCGAGGCGCCGGCCGCCGGCATCGCGGCGACGGACTCCGGCACCGGCCCGAGCTCGGGCGGCGGCGCCTCGCCGATATCCTGCGTCGGCGAGACTTCGGCCGGCGGGACTTCGGCCGCCGCGGCCCGCTCGGCCTCGGGGATCAGGCGCTCGAGCGCAGCCTCGATCTCGCCCGGCGTCGGCTCCGCCGCGGCGCGCGGCGCGCGCGGGTCGTCCTCGGTGCCGCCCGACGGCCCCGCGGCCGCCTCCGGCGGATGCTCCGGCATGCGCGGATCGTCCGTGAGGCTCGATTCGCGTCCGCTCGGAACCTCGCTCGCCGTGAGATCGAGGGTGACGGGTTCGCGCTTGCGCTTTCGGCCGGACGGGCCGGAAGGATCGGAGGGCTTTGCGGTCACGATCTGTCTCTGCGGAGCTTCAACGGAGGAGCCGAGGCGAGGTTTCGTTCCTTACCACCGTTCAGGGCGGCGAAGCGAGGCGGTGGCCGCCCGCGCCCGCCGACTCACATAGCGCCAGGGCAGCGAACAGCGAAGTTTCGTCGGGCTCCGCGGCGATCGTGAGGCGAGCGGCGCCGCGCGCCCGCAGCGGCGCCGCGACCTCCTCCGAGAGGCAGACATGGGTGAGCCGCAGGAACGCGTCTTCGACACCGATCGCCCGGGCAAGCGCGAGCGCGGTCTCGACCGTGCGAACGGAATAGTGCAGCGCCGCATCGAGCGCTCCGGCGCGAAGCGCCTCCGCCAGAGCCTCGGGGAGCTGCTCGGCGGCGACCGCCTCATAGGCGACGAAGGTCTCGACCACGACGCCGGCGGCGTTCAGCGAAGCCTCCGGTTCCGGCTTGCGGTCGCGACCGGCGACATGGAGCACGCGCGCGCCGCGCCGGACCGAGGCGACGATGCGCGCCGCGAGCCGCGTCGCGTCCGGTTCCGCGGTGACGTCGCCGAACCCGGCGGCGCGGATGAGGGCGGCGGTGCGCTCGCCGACGGCGTAGACGGGGAGCGGTTCCGCAAACCGGGCCAGCGCCGGCACGCCGTTCGCGCTCGTCACGACAAGCGCCGCAAACGAGCCGCCCGGCGGGCGCGCCGCGGTCTCGTCGATCCGCAGCAGCGGCGCGACGAGCGGCGCGTGCCCGAGGCTTTCGAGCCGCAGCGCCGTCGCCTCGGCCTGCCGGCGCGGGCGCAGGACGAGAACGCGCATCAGGGGTCCAGGAATCCGGCCGGGAGCCGGGCGCGCAGCTCTTCGCCGGCCTCGTCCCCGATGCGCGCCGCGTCGGCGGCGGCGCCGTCGCGCGCGACCTCGATGCACGCCGACCCGTCCGGGCGCAGGACGAGGCCCCGGAAGGCGACGCGCCCGCCCGCGACCGCGGCATGCCCGGCGATCGGTGTGCGGCAGGAGCCGTCGAGCACCGCGAGGAAGGCGCGTTCGGCGGCAAGCTGCGTGGCGGTGGTGCCGTCGTTGATTTTCGCCACCGCCGCGCGCGTCGCGGCGTCGTCGGCGCGCGTCACGAGCGCGATCGCACCCTGGCCGACAGCCGGAAGGAAGTCGTGCGGCTCGAGGATCGTCGTGATTCGGCCGCCGAGCCCGAGCCGCTTCAGCCCGGCGACGGCGAGCAGGGTCGCCCCGACCTCGCCGCGCTCGACTTTCGCCAGCCGCGTGCCGACATTGCCGCGTAAAAGCGTGAGCTCGAGGTCCGGGCGCAGCCGCCTGACCATCGCCTGGCGCCGCAGCGAGGCGGAGCCGAAGCTCGCGCCGCGCGGCAACCCCGCGATGCTCGTCGCGAGGCCGCTGACAAAGGCGTCGCGGACGTCCTCCCGCGGCAGGTATCCGGCGATGACGAGGCCGTCCGGCAGGAATGTCGGCAGGTCCTTCGCGGAGTGCACCGCGAGATCGATCGTGCCCTCGGCGAGGGCGAGATCGAGCTCTTTCGTGAACAGCCCCTTGCCGCCGGCCTCGGATAGCGGCCGATCCTGGATCGCGTCGCCGGTGGTCTTGATGATGCTGAGCGGCAGCCGGGTCTCATCGAGGCCGAGCGCCGCCGCGAGCCGGTCCTGCGCCTCGCGCGCCTGGGCGAGCGCGAGCGGGCTGCCGCGCGTGCCGATGGTTAGCGTCGCTCGATGCATGCTCTCACACCTTATGCAAGGCTCGGGCTAGCGCGTGTAGCGAGTTGAGACAATTGTCGATCGCATGGCTGCCGGAGCAGGTGGTCGGATCAATCGCTTGGAGCGCCTCCGCATCATCGCTATGGAGGTGGTCATCCAGGCCACCCTCCTAGGCCTCATCCTGAGGTGCGAGCGTAGCGAGCCTCGAAGGACGCAAACCCGCCGATGCAGCGCCCAACCGTGGGTGCGTGCTTCGAGGCTCGCCTTCGGCTCGCACCTCAGCATGAGGCCGATTGGGGTGGCCGCCATCATCAGCGGAAGACGGAATGCGCGTGCTCGGCCTCGAAACCACCTGCGACGAAACCGCCGCCGCGGTCGTCGGGCTCGCCGATGACGGGCGCGGCGCAATCCTGTCGAACGAGGTCCTGAGCCAGATCGCCGAGCACGCCGCCTATGGCGGCGTCGTGCCCGAGATCGCCGCGCGGGCCCATGTCGAGGCCCTCGACCATCTGATCGAGCGCGCGCTCGACAAGGCGCAGCTGCGGCTCGAGGACGTCGACGGCATCGCCGCCGCGGCCGGGCCCGGGCTGATCGGCGGGCTGATCGTCGGCCTCACGACGGCGAAGGCGCTGGCGCTCGTCGCGCGCAAGCCCCTTCTCGCCGTGAACCATCTCGAAGGCCATGCCCTGACGGCGCGGCTGACCGACGGCATCGGCTTTCCCTACCTCCTGCTCCTCGTCTCCGGCGGCCACACACAGCTCATGGCGGTGCGCGGCGTCGGCGACTACGTCCGCCTCGGCACCACGCTCGACGACGCCATCGGCGAGGCCTTCGACAAGGCCGC
The DNA here is from genome assembly GCA_021154065.1 of Methylobacterium sp. The sequence goes on along the minus strand of JAJKJG010000414.1, from coordinate 4,514 downwards.
GAAGCTCCTGGGCCTGCCCTATCCGGGCGGGCCGGAGGTCGAGAAGGCGGGCAGCGGCGGCGACCCCGACCGCTTCGCGCTGCCGCGGCCGATGCTCGGCCGCCCCGAGCCGAACTTCTCGCTGTCCGGCCTCAAGACGGCGCTGCGGATCGAGGCCGAGAAGATCGTCCCGCTGACCGACACCGACGTCGCCGATCTCTGCGCCAGCTTCCAGGCCGCCGTCATCGACGTGGTCGTCGACCGCACCCGCGTCGCGCTGCGCGCTTTCCGGGCCGCGGCCGGGCATCCGACGGCGCTCGTCGTCGCCGGCGGGGTCGCCGCGAACGAGACCATGCGCCGCGCCCTCCAGCGCCTCGCCGGCGAGGCCGGGCTGCGCCTCGTCGCGCCGCCGGCGGAGCTGTGCGGCGACAACGGCGCCATTATCGCCTGGGCCGGGCTCGAGCGCCTGCGCCTCGGGCTCGTCGACGACATGACGGTGCCGGCGCGCGCCCGCTGGCCCCTCGATGCCGCCCGCGACGAGGCCGGAGCGAAGGCGTGACCCGGCCGCGGCGGTGAGCTTCCAACGCATCGCCGTCGTCGGCGGCGGCGCCTGGGGGACGGCGCTCGCCAATGCGGCGGCGCTCGCCGGGCGCGAGGTCTGTTTCTGGATGCGCGACGCAGACCGCGCCCGGAGCCTCCGCGCGACGGGCGAGAACGCCCGCTACCTCCCGGGCGTGTGCCTGCATGAGCGCGTTGCGCCGACCGCCGACCTCGCCGACCTCGCCGATGCCGACGCGGCGCTGCTCGTGGTGCCGGCCCAGACGGTGCGGGCGGCAACGCAGGCGGTAGCCGCGGCGCTGCCGGCCGGCGCGCCGCTCGTCGTCTGCGCCAAGGGCATCGAGCGCGGCAGCGGGCTTTTCCCGAGCGACGTGGCGCGGGAGATCCGGCCGGGCTCGCCGGTCGCGGCGCTCTCGGGGCCGAGCTTCGCCGACGACGTGGCGCGCGGGCTGCCGACCGCCGTGACGCTTGCCTGCGCCGAAGCGGCGCTCGCCGGCGCGCTCGCCGAGGCCCTCTCGGGGCCGAGCTTCCGCCTCTATCGCGGCACCGACATCCGCGGCGTCGAGATCGGCGGCGCGGCGAAGAACGTGCTCGCGATCGCTTGCGGGGCGGTGGTCGGCCGCGGCCTCGGCGAGAGCGCTAAGGCGGCGCTCACGGCGCGCGGCTTTGCCGAGCTGATGCGCTTCGCCCGCGCCTGCGGCGGCCGGCCGGAGACGCTGATGGGTCTCTCCGGCCTCGGCGACCTCGTGCTGACCTGCGGCTCGGCCCATTCGCGCAATTTCGCCTTCGGCGAGCGCCTCGGGCGCGGCGTGCCGGTCGCCGAGGCCGCCGCCGGCAAGCTCGCCGAGGGCGCGTCGACCGCCGCCGTCCTCGTCGCGCTCGCCCGCGCCAAGGGCGTCGACATGCCGATCGCCGAAGCGGTCGAAGCGGTGATCGCCGGCAGCATCGGCATCGACGCGGCGATCGAGGCGCTGATGAGCCGCCCGCTGCGGGCGGAACATTGACCGCAGCGGAGGCGTCTGCATTGTCGGCCGGCGCGCCGAGGCGAGGACCCGATGCAGTACTGGCTGTTCAAAACCGAGCCCTCGAGCTGGTCGTGGGACGAGCAGGTCGCGGCCGGCCCCAAGGGCACGTTCTGGAGCGGCGTCCGCAACCACACGGCGAAGCAGAACCTGCAGCGCATGAGGCGCGGTGACCTCGGCTTCTTCTACCATTCCGGCGAAGGTAAGGACGTCGTCGGCGTGGTCGAGGTGATCCGGGAGTACTACCCGGACCCGACCGACAAGAGCGGCCAGTTCGGCATGGTCGACGTGAAGGCCGTCGCGCCGATGCCGAGCCCGGTGACGCTCGAAGCCGTCAAGGCCGAGCCGAAGCTCAGGGACATGGCGCTGGTGAAGTTCTCGCGGCTGTCCGTGCAGCCGGTCACGCCCGAGGAATGGGCGCTCGTGTGCCGGATGGGCGGGTACAAGCCCTAAAGCGCGATGACTTCGGAGGACGGCGCGGATCGGGTCCGGCCCCCCGGCGGTGAAAACCGGCCGTTTCCCCCTTCTGTCGGTTGTCCACTCATCATGACGGGCCGATGCAGCGGTCCGGGCCGCGGCGCTGCGGCTCGCTGCGATGGCGACGAAGCGGGCGAACCCGGCCGCGACGGTGAAAAAACGGCCGTTCCCGATTTGTCGGTTGTCCACTCATCATGACGGCCGATGCAGCGGTCCCGCGCGCTTCGGGTCAGTGCCGGAAATGTCGATGCCCGGTGAAGACCATGGCGAGGCCGGCGTCGTCGGCGGCGCGGATGACCTCCTCGTCGCGCACCGAGCCGCCGGGCTGGATCACCGCCGTCGCGCCCGCTTCCGCCGCGGCCAAGAGCCCGTCGGCGAAGGGGAAGAAGGCGTCCGAGGCGACGACCGCGCCCTTGGCGAGGCTTTCGGATAGGCCCGCACTCTTCGCAGCCTCGGCCGCCTTCCAGGCCGCGATCCGCGATGAGTCGACGCGCGACATCTGCCCGGCGCCGATGCCGACGGTCGCGCCCTCGCGGGCATAGACGATGGCGTTCGACTTGACGTGCTTTGCGACCCGGAAGGCGAACTTCAGATCGGCGAGCTCGCGGTTCGTCGGCGCCCGCCGCGTCACGACCTCGAGCGCCATCTCGTCGACGACCGCGTTGTCGCGCGCCTGCGCCAGGAAGCCGCCCGCGACGGTGCGCAGCGAAAGCCCCGGCGCGCGCGGGTCCGGCAGCCCGCCGGCGACGAGAAGGCGCAGGTTCTTCTTCGCCGCGACGATCGCGACCGCCTCCTCGGACGCATCCGGCGCGATGATCACCTCGGTGAAGATATCGACGATGCGTCGCGCCGCCGCCGCGTCGAGCGGCCGGTTCAGCGCCACGATGCCGCCGAAGGCCGAGGCCGGGTCGCAGCGCAGCGCCTTGTCGTAGGCCTCGGCGAGGCTATCGCCCTCGGCGACGCCGCAGGGGTTTGCGTGCTTGATGATCGCCACCGCCGCGGCGCGCGCCGGGTCGAACTCGGCGACGCATTCATAGGCGGCGTCGGTGTCGTTGATGTTGTTGTAGGAGAGCTGCTTGCCCTGCAGCTGGCGGGCCGTCGCGACCCCGGGCCGCTGCTCGGGCGTGCGGTAGAAGCCGGCCGATTGATGCGGATTCTCGCCGTAGCGCAGCGGCTCGGCGAGCATGCCGCCGAGCGCCCTGAAGCGCGGCGTCGCCTCGCCGAGCTCGCCGGCGAGCCAGTTCGAGATCGCGGCGTCGTAGGACGCGGTGCGGGCATAGGCCTTCTGCGCCAGCCGCCGCCGCAGCTCGAGGCTGACCGAGCCGCCATGCGCGTCGAGGTCGGCGACGACGGCGTCGTAATCGGCGAGGTCGACGACGACCGCGACGTCGCCATGGTTCTTCGCCGCGGCGCGGATCATCGCCGGGCCGCCGATGTCGATGTTCTCGATGCAGTCGTCGAAGGGCCGCGCCGCCGCGACCGTCTCCTCGAACGGGTAGAGGTTGACGACGAGGAGGTCGATCGCCGCGATGCCGTGCGCCAGCATCGCGGCCTGGTGCTCCGGGTTGGCGCGCACCGCCAGGAGCCCGCCATGGACGCCGGGGTGGAGGGTCTTGACCCGCCCGTCCATCATCTCGGGGAAGCCGGTGAGGTCGGACACGTCCTCGACGACAAGGCCCGCCTCGGCGAGCGCCCGCCGCGTGCCGCCGGTCGAGACGAGGGCGACGCCGCGCGCGGCAAGCGCCCGCGCGAAGGGCACGAGACCGGTCTTGTCCGACACGGAGAGGAGCGCGCGCGTGACGCGTTTCAGGTCGCTCGGCATCGCGGCTCCGGAGGCGGGAAAGGGGCGCGATATCACGAAAGCCGCGCCGGCAAAACGGGACGCTGTCCACCTCTCCCAGAGGGAGAGGTCGAGTCGCGCCGGAGGGCGCGACCGGGTGAGGGGATGCGACGGCAGGACAGATGGCCGAGAGCTCCAATCCGCAGAGCGAAATCCCTCACCCGGGCGGCTAACGCCGTCTCCACCTCTCCCTCCGGGAGAGGTGGCGCGCTGCCTCAGAAATCGCTGGCGAGGCCCTTCACCTCCCAGTCGTCGTAGCGGGTCGGCTCGAGGCCGCCGCGGCCGCTGTGCTCCTTGGGAGCTGCGCGCCCGGCCGAGCCGGCCTCGACGGCCCGGCGGCGCTCCGCCGCCTCGGCAAGCGCCCGGCGCGCCGCGGGCGAAAGCGCCTTTCCGGGCGCCGCGGCTTCGGGCCGATCGTCCGCCGCCGACGCGAGCGGGGCCTTGTCGTCGGCCATCGCCACTTCCCACATAAGGCCCAAGAGGCGCGGGCGTCGCCCGCCACCTGGAGCCGGAGATGAACTTCGTCAAGACCGAAACCCATCCGGCGACGGCGCCGCTGTTCATCGTCAACCCGCTCTCCGGCATGGGCATGGACAACCTGTTCTCGACCCATCCCTCGACCGAGAACCGCCTCGCCG
>JAJKJG010000413.1 GCA_021154065.1 Methylobacterium sp. | reverse complement strand
TCGCCATAGCCCTTGACGAGCCCGCGGCAGGCCGCGACCTCGACGCCCAACAGGTAGTCGCGCTCGGCGGCGGCGCGGACGGCGCCGAGCCAGTCCTCGAGCGCGCGCTGCTCGGTCCGGTTCCGCAGCGAGCGCGGGCGCAACGGCTTTAGCGACGCGACGCCGTAGAGCATGAGGAAGCCGGCGATCGAGGAGGTGCGGACGATCCGGCCCTTGCGGGTGAGCCGCGCGACCGCGCCCCGCGCCCACGGCGTCGCGAGGAGCCAGCGGCCCCAGCGCTCCGGCAGGGTGTCGGCGATCTCCTCGACGCGCGGGTGGAAGAACTCGGCGATGTGGAGGAGCTGGTTGTCGCCGAGCTTCACCTCCTCGCGCACCCGGGCGAAGCGGCTTGCCCGGACCTTGAGCTCGGCGACCCGGATCGTGTCCTCATATGCCATAGCGAGCGCGAGCTGGCGCGCCACTTCCTCGACAAGGCGCCCGTCGGCGCCGGCCCGGCGCTCGAGCGCCAGGAACGGGCGCAGGCGTTCGATGTAGAGCCCGGCATAGGCGGTATCCTGGTAATCGGTGAGCCGCTCGAGGCCGAACCGCACGATCGCACGTGCGCCATCGGGGAATTCCTGCAGGCGCGCGGCGAGCGGGGCGGGCAGGCTCGGCATCGGTTCGCGGACCGCGGCGGCCGGTGCCTCCATGTCCCGCCCGTCCAAGGTCGGCGGCGGCAGGTTCGCGGTCGTGACGGCGTGAATTGCTGCGGCAGGCGCGCCGCCCTGCGCGGCTTCGAAACCGGCCTTGAACGCCTCGAGGCTGGCCTCAACCCCAACCCGGCCGCGCCGGATCGCGGCCTCGAAGGCCGGGCGCCCGAAGGGGAGGGCGTCGGCGCCGGCAAGCGCGCCGAACAGCACGGCGTTGATCGGGCTCCGTGTCGCCTCGGCGATCGCCGCCATGTCGAAGGCGAGGAAGCGCTTCGCCGCGGCGCGGCAGCCGTCGAGGAGCGCCGCCGCGTCGACGCGCCCGTCGGCGAGCGCGATCTTCTCGGTCATGGCGTAGACGCGGTGGGTCGAGGCGACGACGGTCGTACGGTCGGGCGTCACGAAGCCGCGCTGCACGGCGCGGCCGGCCTCCATCAGCTCGGAGGCGATGACCACGTCGACGTCGCCCGGCATCGGCATCAACGCCAGCACCGGATCGCGCCCGGCCGCCTTGGCGGCAGCCTTCGGGAACAGCTCGAGATAATAGACCGTCGCGCCGGTGCGCTGGGCGACGCCGGGGACCGAGGTCGCCTGCACCAGATAGCCGCCATGCTCGGCGAGGTCGACGATCCAGTCCGAGAGCACGCCGCCGCCTTCGCCGCCCATCGCCAGGATGGCGACGGTGATCGGCCGCGGGCCGGGGACGAGCGTCGTCACGCCGCGGCGGTCCGGCGGCGCTCGAGGCGGCGCTGCAATGCGCCGATCGCCGCCTCGCGCATCCGCGCCATGAGGCGGTCGAAGGTGTTCGGGTTGTTGATGATCGAGGCCCGGTAGAACGACGGGCAGAGCACGGCCGCGTGCGCGACCTCGCCGCAAAGCCCGCAGCCGACGCAGGAGTCGATCACCTTGGTGACCGGCTCGCGCCGCAGCGGGTCCGGGTTCGGCGCGACGGTAAGCGACGGGCAGCCCGAGAGGCGGATGCAGGAATGGTCGCCGGTGCAGGTGTCGGCATCGACCCCGAAGCGCTCGCGGACGACGCGCTTGCCGGCTTTCACCGCTTTCGCCGTCAGCGGGCGCTCGCGGCGCTGGCGGTTCAGCATGCATTCGGACTGGGCGACGATGACCTTCGGACCTTTCGTCGCCGTCGTCAGCGCCTCCTTCAGCGTGTCGCGCATCTTGGCGACGTCGTAGGTGTTGCGCAGCGTGCGCACCCAGCGGACGCCGACGCCGCGCACCGCCTTCTCGATCGAGTTCCTGGTCGAGCGGATGTCGTTGTGCGCCGCCGAGGAGAGGAGGTCCTGGCCGCCGGTCGCGGCCGAGTAGCCGTTGTCGACGATGATGTGGACGTTGTCGCTGCGGTTGAAGACGGCATTGCCGATCGAGGACACGAGGCCGTTATGCCAGAAGCCGCCATCGCCGATGACGGCGATCGCGCGCTTGTCGGCCTTGGCGTTGAGCGCCGCGGCGCCGGCGCCGCCGAGCCCGTAGCCCATGGTCGTGTTGCCGATGTTGAACGGCGGCAGGATCGAGAACAGGTGGCAGCCGATGTCGCAGCTGACGTGATGGGCCCCGAGCTCGCGCTCGACGAGCTTCATCGCCGCGAAGATCGGCCGCTCCGGGCAGCCTGTGCAGAACGATGGCGGGCGGATGTGCACGTGCGGCGCGACAGCGCCCGCGGCCTTCGCGAGCCGCGCCTTGTCGAGCGCGTTCCCGGCCCCGGCGGCGCCCTCGACGAGGTCCGGCCGGTAGGTCTCGATGAAGCGCCGGACGCCGTCGCGCACGACGCCGCCGGTGTACTCGCCGGCCATCGGCAGCATGCTCTTGCCTTCGATGCGGGTCTGGATGTCGGCCCGGCGCAGGATCGTGGCGATGCCCTGCTCGATGAACTCGGGCTGTCCCTCCTCGATGACGAGGATGGCGCGCTTCGCCTCGCAGAAGCGGGTCAGCTCGGCATCGATCAGCGGGTAGGTGACATTGAGGACGTAGAGCGGCACGCGGGTGTTGCCGAACGAATCGGCGAGCCCGAGCCGCTCGAGAGCGCGGATCGCGGTGTTGTACATCCCGCCCTGCATGACGATGCCGATGTCGCGAACGTCGCCCTCGAAGACCTCGTTGAGCTTGTGCTCGGCGATGAACCGCACGGCGGCAGGCCAGCGGCCCTCGATCTTCTCCTTCTCATGCGCGTAGGTCATCGGCGGCAGCGCGATGCGGTTCGTGTCCCGCACCGGGCGCTCGAGAGCGTCCTTCAGCGTGAAGGAGGCCCGGACGTTGTCCTTCGCCGTGAACGAGCCGTAGACGTGGCAGGCGCGGATGCGCAGCTCGAGCATCACCGGCGTGTTCGAGGCCTCGGAGAGCTCGAAACCCTTCTCGACCATGCCGACGATCATCGGCAGGTTCGGGCGCGGGTCGAGGAGCCAGACCTGCGACTTCATCGCGAAGGCGTGGCTGCGCTCCTGCATGATCGAGGAGCCCTCGCCGTAGTCCTCGCCGACGATGATGAGGGCGCCGCCCTTGACCCCGCCGGAGCCGAGATTGGCGAGCGCGTCCGAAGCGACGTTGACGCCGACCGGCCCCTTGAAGGTGACGGCGCCGCGCAAGGGGTAGTTGACGGACGCCGCGAGCGTCGCGGTCGCGGTCGCTTCGCTGGCGCTCGACTCGAAATGGACGCCGAGCTCCTCGAGGATGTCGTTCGCGTCCGCGAGCACGTCGACGAGGTGCGAGATCGGCGCGCCCTGGTAGCCGGCGACGTAGGTCACGCCTGATTGCAGGAGCGCCTTCGTGACCGCGAGGATGCCTTCGCCGCGAAACTCCTCGCCGGCGCGGAGGCGCAAGAGCTTGACCTCTTCCTTGAACGACCGCTCCGCCATTCCTGGTCTCCGGCGCGGCAGGGCGCCTTTACTGCGGAGCGCATAGTAGGAACCTCGGCGCGCAGGGTCAAAATGTACCGGGTCGTCCCGGCCGAAGCGAAGCGAAGAGCCGGGACCCACGGCCCGCCCGCCGGCGCTATGGATCCCGGATAGCCGCTGCGCGGCTTCCGGGATGACCCTCGGGGACGGGGCGGTTCGCCCGTTTGACAGCACGCGGCCGTTACGCTGAATTCGCCCGCAATATCCGCGGCCGCCGCCCCAATCCGGGCCGGACAAGAGCCGCCGGAGCTTCACGGGAGGACAACACCATGCGGGCGCGTCTCGCTTCCCTGATTGTCGCCGCGACGGCGGCCGTGCTCGCGACGGGCGCCCCGGCCCAGGAGACGACCCTGCGCGCGGTGTCGGCCTTCGTCGAGACCGGGACCTACGTGAAGCGTTTCCAGCCCTTCATGGATAAGGTCCAGGCGGACAGCAGAGGCGGCTTGCGCATCAACTTCATCGGCGGCCCTAAGGCGATGCCGCCCTTCGAGGTCGGCAACGCCGTCAAGAACGGCGTCGTCGACATGGCGCTCGTGACCGGCGCCTTCTACACCAACGTCTTCCCGGAAGCCGACGCCTGGAAGCTCACCGAGCGCCCGATGGCGGAGCTGCGCCGGAACGGCGGTTTCGACCACATGCAGAAGCTCTACAACGAGAAGATGGGCGCGCATTTCCTGGCCCGCATGATCGACGAGACCCCCTTCCACCTCTACCTCAACAAGCCGATCACCGGCCCGGACCTGACCGGGCTCAAGGTCCGCATCACGCCGGTCTATCGCGACTTCTTCCAGGCGCTCGGCGCGACGGTCATCCAGACCGCGCCGGGCGAGGTCTACACCGCGCTCGAGCGCGGGGTCGTCGACGGCTATGGCTGGCCGATCCACGGCATCTTCGACCTCGGCTGGCAGGAGAAGACGAGATACCGGGTCGACCCGGGCTTCTACTCGGCCGAGGTCTCGATCATCGTCAACAAGCGCAAATGGGACAGCCTCACGGACGAGCAGCGGGCCGTGCTGACGCGGGCCGGCGAGGCGCTCGAGGCGAACTACGCCGACGTCGCGAAGGAGAACGCGGCCGAGGCGGAGAAGCAGAAGGCCGCCGGCATCCAGGTGATCCGGCTCGACGGCGAGGCGGCGGAGGCCTGGCGCAAGAAGGCCTACGAGGCCGGTTGGGCCGGCGTCGTCAAGCAGAGCCCCGAGCACGGGCCGAAGCTGAAGGAGCTGTTCTCCAAGGCGCCGTAGCTCCGCGGCGCCGCCGTGCCCGCAGGGATCGTCGAGCGGCTGTCGCGCGCCTACGGCCGCGTCCTCGACCTCATGATGCTCGCCGCCTCGGCGCTGATCTTCGCCATGACGATGGTGATCGGCGCCGACGTGCTTCTGCGCAACATCGGCGCCGGCGGGCTGCCCTGGAGCGCCGAGATCTCCGAGGACGTCATCTACCTCGTGACGCTCCTCGCCGCGCCCTGGCTTCTGCGCCACGGGCAGCACATCCGGGTCGACATCGTGCTTCGGGCGCTGCCGCGCGGGCTCGCCTGGGGACTCGAATGGGTCGGCGACGCGCTCGGCCTTTTCTGCTGCCTCTATTTCGTCTGGTACGGTGCCGGCGTCGCGGCCGAGAGCTTCTCGACCGGGGCGCTCTCGATCAAGACCCTGATCACGCCGGAATGGTGGATGCTGGCGCCCTTGCCGGTCGCCTTCGCGCTGCTCGGCGTCGAGTTCCTGTTCCGCATGCACCGGCTTGCCCACGCGGCGCGCGGGCCGCGCGACGACGCCGTCTCGGCCGCCTGACGCCCGCCGCGATGTCCTGGCAGCTCGCGGCGCTCCTGCTCCTTGGCGGCTCGACCGTGCTGATCTTCCTCGGCATGCCGGTGGCGCTGTCCTTCGTCGCCATCAACCTCGTCGGCGCGGTGCTGTTCCTCGGCGGCGAGCCCGGGCTTGCGCAGATGGCGCGCAACAGCGTCGTCTCGGTGCTCAATTTCTCCCTGACCCCGATCCCGCTCTTCATCCTCATGGGCGAGGTCCTGTTCCACACCGGCCTTGCCCTCAAGGTGATCGACGGCGTCGAGCGGCTGATCGCCCAGGTGCCGGGCCGGCTCGCGGTCGTCGCGGTCGTCGCCGGGACGGTGTTCTCGGCGATCTCCGGCTCGACCATCGCGACGACGGCGATGCTCGGCTCGCTGATGCTGCCGGTGATGCTGGCCCGCGGCTATCACCCGGCGATGGCGACCGGGCCGATCATGGCGATCGGCGCCGTCGACATGCTGATCCCGCCCTCGGCCCTGACGGTGCTTCTCGGCAGCCTCTCCGGCATCTCGATCTCGAAGCTCCTGATCGGCGGCGTCGTGCCCGGGCTGATCCTCAGCGTCGCCTTCATCGGCTACATCGTCCTGCGCGCCAAGGCGAACCCGGCGCTCGCGCCGTCGGCGCCGATCGAGCGGCTCGCCGGCTGGGCGCGCTACCGGCTCCTCGTGCTCTACGTCTTGCCGCTGGTGTCGATCTTCGGCGTCGTCGTCGGGGCGATGTCGGCCGGCATCGCGACGCCGACCGAGTCCGCAGCGCTCGGTGCCATCGCGACGATGGCGCTGGCGCTCGCCTATCGGGCGCTCACGCTGGCGGCGCTGATGCGGGCGTTGCGCGGCACCGCCGCGATCTCGGGCATGATCCTGTTCATCATCCTCGGCGCCACGACCTTCTCGCAGATCCTGAGCTTCGCCGGCGCCTCCGAGGGCATCGTGTCGTCGATCCTCGGCCAGGGCTTGTCCACCTTCGCGGTCGTTGCCGGCATGATGGCGCTCCTGATCTTCCTTGGCGTGTTTGTCGACCAGGTCAGCATGATGCTGATCACGCTGCCGGTGTTCATGCCGCTGGTGCAGCGGCTCGGCGTCGACCCGATCTGGTTCGGGGTCCTGTTCCTGATCTGCATGCAGCTCGGCCTGCTCTTGCCGCCGCACGGGCTCCTGCTCATGACTATGAAGGGGGTGGCGCCGCGCGAGGTCACGATGGCCCACATCTTCCAGGCGGTGGTGCCCTATATCGCGATGAGCATCCTGCTCTTGGCGCTGATCCTCGCCTTCCCGCGCATCGCCACCTGGCTGCCGGAGCTCATCGGCTAGCTACTGCGCCGTCATGCCGCCGTCGATCGTCAGGATCGTGCCGGTGGCGAAGCGGCTCTCGTCCGAGGCGAGAAAGAGGATGCCGGCGGCGATCTCCTCGGGCGTCCCGAGCCGGCCGAGAAGCTGGCGCGCCTCGAGCGCCTTGCGCGAGTCCGCCGCGACCGGGCTCTTCCTCAGGATCTCGTCGAAATAGGGCGTGTCGATCGTTCCCGGCGCGACGGCGTTGCAGCGGATGCCCTCGGCGACGTGGTCGATGGCGATGGCGCGGGTGAGCGCCGCGACCGCGCCCTTCGAGGCGCAGTAGGCGGCGCGGTTGCGGATGCCGACCGTGGCGACGACAGACGCCGTGTTGACGATGGCGCCGCCGCCGTTTTTCGCCATCGCCGGGATGGCGTGCTTCGAGCATAGGTAGACGCCGCGCACGTTGACCGCCATGAGGTCGTCCCAGGCCTCTTCGTCGGTGTCGACGACGGTGCCGGCGAAACCGTAGCCGGCGTTGTTGACGAGCACGTCGAGGCGGCCGAAGGCCTCGACCGTCTGATGCACGACACGTTGCGCATCATCGTCGCGGGAAACGTCCATCATCGTCGGCAACATCGTTGCGCCGGCGGCCGCGCCCTCGGCGGCGACCCCCTCGGCCGCCTGCTGGCGCTTGTCGGCGACGACGACGCGGGCGCCCTCCTTGGCGAAGAGCAGGCAGGTGGCGCGGCCGATGCCTGAGCCGCCGCCGGTGACGATGCAGACTTTTCCTTTAAGCCGCATGGACTTCCGCCTTGTCTTTCACCCAGCGCAGGATGTGGCGCGCGACCGCGACGAGGTCGCCGTGCTGGTTCTTGACCTAGATGTTCGAGAGCGATTGGCGCTTCACCGGGTCGACCGTATCGATTGTGTAGGTGAGGCTCACGGTGTCGCCGATGAACACCGGCCCGAGGAAGCGGATGCGGTCGTAGCCGAGCGACACCGGCGTCTCGTCCCCCGCGGTGCCGCCGCACTGGTCGATCATCATCGTCGAGCCGGTCGACATGAACCCGACCAGCAGCACCCCATGGGCGATCCGGCGGCCGTATTTCGACTTCGCCATGTAGGCTTCGTTGACGTGGTTGACGGCGAGATCGCCGGTGATGCCGGCGAAGAGATAGACGTCGCTCTCGCCGACCGTCTTGGCGAAGCTGACCCGATCGCCGGGCTTGACGTAGAAGTCGCTCATCCTGGGAAGCCCCTGTCGTTCCTCGCCATTTCTATAGCGGGTCATCCCGGCCGAAGCGAAGCGGAGAGCCGGGATCCACCCGCATGCGCCGGCGCCATGGGTCCCGGGTCGCCTGCGGCGCCCGGGACGACCCTGGAGAGCGGAGTGCCATCAGGCCGGGATTCTCGCCGGCTCCGAAGCCGTCTCACCAAGCCGGACCACGCCCTCGATGGCAAGCGCCGCGACCTCCTGCGAGGAGAAGCCGAGCTCTTGCAGAACCTCCGCCGTCTGCGCCCCGAGCGGCTGCGGCGGCAGGCGCACTTCGGCGGCCTCGCCGTCGTAGCGGAGCGGGTGGTTGACGAGGGTGATCGGCGCCTGCTCGGGGCCTGCCCCCGGCACCGTGACCAGGGCCTCCATGTGCCGCACCTGCGGGTCCTTCTCGATCGCGGCGTAGTCCTGCACCGGGGCGTTCCAAAGCTTCCTTTGGTCGAGGATCGCTGCCCATTCGGCCGTCGTTCGCGCCTTGAGGGCGGCCGCGACGAGGTCGCCGATCTGGTCCTGCCGGGTGAAGGAATCCGCCTCCGTAAACGTCGCCAGCCGAGGCTCGCCGACGGCGTCGGCGAGGTCGGCGAGCGGGATCAGCGACAGGGCGATGTGGCCGTCCGCGGTCGGATACACGCCATAGGGCGCGCCGTAGTACCAGCCGGCTACGTGCTTGTGCGCGTTCACCTTTTTCGGCCGGTCGGGGGCGTTGAGCCACGCGACGAGCGACTCGGCCTGCAGGTCGAGGGCGGACTGCATCAGGCTCGCGTCGACGCGGCAGCCCTGGCCGGTGCGCGCGCGGCGAACGAGGGCGGCGAGCACGCCGAGGGCAAAGAGCGCGGCGCCGTGATGGTCGATCACCGAGACTCCGGCCGGCCGCGGCCCGTTTGCGGCCTGGCCGGTGATCGCCATCATGCCGAACAGCGCCTGCGCCAGAAGGTCCTGGCCGGGCCGCTCGGCATAGGGGCCGTCCGGCCCGTAGCCCGAGGCCGAGGCGTAGATCAGGTCGGGCTTTCGCGCCTTCAGCGTCTCGTGGCCGAAGCCGAGCTTCTCCATCACGCCGGGGCGGAAGTTCTCCGCGACGACGTCCGCCGTGTCGACGAGCTTCAGCGCAATCTCCTTACCTTTCAAGGACTTGAGGTCGAGCGCGATCGAGCGCTTGTTGCGGTTGGCGCAGAGCTGGAGCATGCTCTGGCCGTCGCACCAGAGGCCGCCTGAGGACCAGTGGCGCTGCCAGCCGCCCTCCGGCGTCTCGACCGCGATCACGTCGGCGCCGAGATCGGCGAGCGCCTGGATCCCCATCGGCCCCAGGAGGAAATGGTTGAAGCTGACGACGCGGATGCCTTGCAGAAGGTCGAGCATGGGCTCCTCTTAAGCTGCAACGACCCGGCCGGTGCGACCGGACGTTGCCGCCGATGATGTGGGATGATGCGGAAGATGATGCGCGATGATGCCGACGATGATGCGCATCACCCGACCATGACGAAGGCCATCATCGACGATGACGCGCGCCGGGCCGGCGAACCTCGCCCGAGCCTATTCGGCCGCGATCGCGAACGCGCCCTCGGGCTCGATCCGCGCCGCCTCGAGCGCGGCCTTCAGGCCCGCGATCTCCGCCTCCGGCAGCTTCACGAGCGGCGGGCGCACCACGGCGCGCTTGAGGCGGCCGAGGAGCACGAGGCACTCCTTCATACGGTTGTGCATGTCGAGGAAGGGCGGCGCGTAGAAGGCCTGCTGCAGCGGGTAGAGGCGGTCGTTGACGGCCTGCGCCGCCGCGAGGTCCTGCGCCTTCACCGCCTCGAGCAGCGCCACCTGCAGATCGGCGACGACGCTGCCGGCGCCGGAGAGGAGCCCGTTTGCGCCCATGACGAGCGAGCTCATCAGCCAGGCGCTGTGCGTCGTCAAAACCGTCACCGGCCTGGGCAGCCCCTGCAGCGTCCGAATGGTGCGCTCGTGCAGCATCGGGTCGGCGCACCAGTCCTTCACCGCCCGGATCGTCGGCACCGCCTCGATCACCCGCAGCAGCGTCTCGAACGGATAGCCGAGCCCGGTCGCGGCCGGGTACTGGAACAGGATGATCGGCAGGTCGGTCGCGTCCGCGATGCGCCCGAAATGCGCGAGCGCCATCTCGGGGCGGAGCTGCCCGCCGGCCGCCATGCTGTTCGGCGGGAAGACGAGGAGCGCCGAGGCGCCTTCCTCCGCGGCCATCCGGGCGATCCGCGCCGCCTCGAGCGAGCCGTCGGCATAGACGCCGTTGACGAGCGGCAGCCGGTCGCCGACCGCGGCCGCCGACAGCGCCAGGATGCGCCGCTGCTCCTCGACATTGCAGGCATGGACCTCGGAGGCGTGGCCGTTGACGGTGATCGCCGAGATGCCCCGCGTTGCCGCGACCTGCGTCAGATGCCGGCGGGTCTCGGCCTCGTCGATCGAGAAATCCTCGTTGAACGCGAGCAGCGTCGCCGGAATCACTCCCGCGGGAACGTAGCCCTTGTGGCGGCCCATGGCGTTTCTCCCGAAAGCGTCGTTGTTGGCGCGGAACCTATCACCGCAGGTCGGGCGGTCACAAGCGAAGGGGCGCGATGGTATGTCCTAATTTGGGCGCTAATATCGTCGACTCAGTAGCGCCTTTCATGATCTGGTGACTTTGCTCCCGTATAGGTAGCATTGAAGTTTCGTAGGCGTTTCCCGCGCGGCCCATGCCAGCAACGAAGTATCGAGTTTACCAGTGGGGCCCCCGCGTGCTCACGGCTGCCGGTCAGCCGGCAGGAGCTACCGGCGCGGCGCGCGTCGCGATTGCCGGGGTTGCAAAAAGGCGACTGCGGCGGACCCCTACAGCGTGGTCAATGAGGTGGTGTGCAACGCGCTGGCACGCTCGCTGGTGCTCCCATGTCCGCCCGGCGCGACCTTAGACAATGCGGGAGAAACCTACTTCTTCTCGCTCGACTTCAGCCTGGCCGGGCAGGCGCTTCCACCAGTTGATCCGGTCGCCGTCGTCGCCGCCTTCCCGCGCCTCTCGTGGGGTATCATTCTGTTTGATTCGCTCGTGATGAACCATGACCGGCATACCGCCAACCTGGCTCACGATACGAGCACGAGCCGCGTACAAATCTTCGACCACAGTCACGCGCTTTTGCAGGCTGGCGCGGGTGACATTGCGGCTATGCTGGCAGCCGCTGACGGTCAGCTC
>JAJKJG010000412.1 GCA_021154065.1 Methylobacterium sp. | reverse complement strand
GCGGTCGCGGCGCAGGTCGTTGCCGAGACCGTCAAAGCCTTCGGCCGCCTCGACGTGCTGATCAACAACGCCGGCGCGCTGATCAAGCGCACCCCGGTTGCCGACTATACCGACGACTACGTCGACGCCGTGCTCGAGCTCAACGTCAAGCAGGTGGTGCGCTTCATGCGCGAGGCCGCGGTGCAGATGCGCCGGCAACGCGGCGGCGGTGCCATCGTCAACGTGTCCTCGATCGCCGCCCGCCATGGCGGCGGCCCGGGCTCGGTGATCTACGCCGCCGCGAAGGGCTTCGTCGCGACCGCGACCCGCGGCTGGGCGAAGGAGCTCGTCCGCGACCGCATCCGCGTCAACGCCGTCTCGCCGGGCGTGATCATGACGCCGTTCCACGAGCGCTATTCGACGCCCGAGCAGCTTGCCGCCATGCAGACGACGATCCCGATGGACCGGCTCGGCACCCCGGACGAATGCGTCGGCGCCTTCCTCTATCTCGCCTCCGAGGCGCTGAGCGGCTACGTCACCGGGCAGATCATCGAGGTCAATGGCGGGCAGTACATGCCCTGACCGCTCGCCCCGGCGCCGGCGGCAGGGGGTGGCTCAGCAGCGCGTCACATGCGCCGAGACGCAGAGCCAGCAGCCGTCGCGTCGCGCCCAGACGTCGGTGTAGCGGCCGCGGCCCTCCACGCCGTCGGGCTTCAGGTAGCGCGTCGCGGCGTGGATGATGGCGAGGTCGCCAAGGAGGCGGACGACCACGTCCTCGGCCGCGAGATTGCGGATCGCGACCGGCCGCGCCGCCTGGGCGAGGAAGGTCGCGCGGTCGACGAGCGAGCCGTCCGGATGGCTGCACAGGAAGTCCTCGGCGAGGATCTCGTCGAAGCGGGCGACGTCCGAGCCCTGCACCGAGGCGATGTAGTCGCGGTTGAGCGCGAGGAGGGTGTCGTGGTCCGACCCTGTCCCCAGGTCGCTGCGCAGGGCTGTGGCAGGCATCGGCGGCTCCTTCGATCAGCGGATCATCGCATCGTAGTCCGAGTGGGAGCCGATCCAAAACCACAGAAAGGCCATCTTTGGCTTCGATAGCGAGCGCCCGATAGCGGAGCCCGACCCGTACGGACCAAAAGCGACCGACCTTCTTGAGGTGCAACGAGGGGTGCTGCGGGTCCTCCTTCAGTAGGGCGTAGTTCCGATCCGCAAGCTTGCGGACCTGCTCCGGCAGCTTCGTGTACGCGGCCCAAAAGCCCGGGCTCGCGAAGTGCCTCATAATTCGCGCGAGCGGCCTTTGCGATGGTTCGCCAGAGCCTCGTTCGCAAGCTGATCGAGCTTGCCGCTTGCTGCGTCACGCTCGATCTTTTCGTCGAAACGGTCAGCGTCGAATGCCTCGAACCATCTGCGGAACGCCGCAAGCTCATGAGGCGCCAGCTGCGCGACGGCTTGCTCGATGTCCTGAATGGTGGTCATGGCTGGTAGGATAACACCATCGCCGACCAGCTCAATCGAATTGAGAAAGGCCGTGGCGCAGGAAAAGATCGACGCCATCCGGGCGATGCTGGCGGAAAAGCCGCGCCCGGTCGGCTGGGCCGAGCGGCGGGCGCGGCTCGACGAGGTCGGCTCGGTCTCGGCCGTCGCCGACGACATCCGCTGCGCGCCGGTCGATTGCGGCCGCGTGCCCGGCGAATGGTCGCTTGCGGCGGGCGCCGAGCCGTCGCGCGTGCTGATGTCTTCCACGGACCCACGCCTACAATTGGCATCGCCCTCACGGCAGCCTAAAAGCCAAGATACCCATCAGCCGCCTCGCCCGCCCCGAGGACAACCTGTTGAGGCTCCACAGCCAGACTAGAACCTGAGCGCGATCTCCGTCCCTTCCGCGACGGCCCGCTCGGCCTCGAGGCAAACCATCACGGTCTTGCGCGCCTCCTCGGCCGAGACCAGCGGTCGCCGTTCGCGGAAGGCCTCGACGACGCGCGCAAGCTGTTCCTCGAGCTCGAACACCTCGCCGGACGGCCCGAGCTCGACGATCTCGCAGGCGCTCGCTCCCTTCCTCTGCACCTTCAGCTCGTGCTTTGGCGTCAGCGTGCGATCCATGGTGCCGGACCACCAGGTCCGCACCGAGCCCTCCCGGCCCACCACCTCGACGACGTGGTGGTGCTCGAAGCCGGCGAGCGTCTGGGTGACGAGGGCGTACGGCCCCCCCGGCCAGCGCATGACGGCCGAGAAATTGTCGTACATCCCGGCGCCGCGCCCCTTCGAATTGCCGAAGGCCTGCACGCTCGCCGGGTCGCCCACGCCGGCGAACCACCACATCAGCATGTCGAAGAAGTGCACCGGCTCCTCGAGAATCCAGGAGCCGACGGTGTCCCGGCCATAGCGCCAGCCGCCGGAGCCCTGGCGGTAGGGAAAGCGGAACAGGCTCACATTGGCGTAGAGCAGGTCGCCGATCTCGCCCGCCGCGATGAGGCGCTTGATGAACCCCCATTGCGTCGAGATGCGGAACTCGTGGCCAACGCTCAGCACACGACCGGTGCGGCGCACCGCCGCGAGGATTTGCTCGCATTCGGCGATCGTGCTCGCCATGGGTTTTTCGAGCAGCACGTCCTTGCCGGCGTCGAGCGCCGCGATCGCCATCTCGGCGTGGAGGTGGTTCGGCACGACGATGTCGACCGCCTCGAGCGAAGGGTCGGCGACGAGCGCGCGCCAATCCCAACCGACCCGTGCCTGCGGGTAGGCCTCGCGTGCGGCCTGCGCACTCGCCTCGCTCGCGCAAGCGATCGCGGCAAGCTCCGCGCCCGGCGCCTTGCGGATGGCTTGTGCATGGAGCTTCCCCCAGGCGCCGAAGCCGATCAGGCCGAACCGCATGCGTTCTCCTCGCGACGTTTCATGTTAGCGTTTGCCGAAGCGGGATCAATGCGGACCCAAGTTGCATGGCTTCTGTCTCCCTGCGGCAGGTGACGAAATCCTTCGGCGCCCTCGAGGTGCTGCAGCCGCTTTCGCTCGACATCCCGCACGGCGAATTCGTGGTGCTGGTCGGCCCTTCGGGCTGCGGAAAGTCCACGCTCCTGCGCATGATCGCCGGCCTCGAGGACGTCAGCGGCGGGACGATCGCGATCGACGGGCGCATCGTCAACGAGATCGAGCCCAAGGACCGCGACATCGCCATGGTGTTCCAGGACTACGCGCTCTACCCGCACATGACCGTCTACGAGAACATGGCCTTCGGCCTGATCTATCGCGGCACGCCGAAGGCCGATATTCGCGCCCGCGTCGAGGCTGCCGCCGAAACCCTGGACATCGCCGCCTACCTCAAGCGGCGCCCGCGCCAGCTCTCGGGCGGCCAACGCCAGCGCGTCGCGATGGGCCGCGCGATCGTGCGCAACCCCAAGGTTTTCCTCTTCGACGAGCCGCTGTCCAACCTCGATGCAAAGCTGCGCGTCCAGATGCGCACCGAGATCAAGAAGCTGCACCAGCGGGTGCGCACGACCGTGATCTACGTGACGCACGACCAGATCGAGGCGATGACGCTGGCGGACCGCATCGTCGTCATGCGATCAGGCCGCGTCGAGCAGGTCGGAACGCCTGATGCGATCTACCGCGAGCCCGCCTCGACCTTCGTCGCGAGCTTTATCGGCGCGCCGTCGATGAACCTTGCCCCGGCGCGCATCGAAGAAAGCGGCGGAGCGCTGTTGCTGCGTCTAACCGAAGCGGTCGCCCTGCCGGTACCGCCGGAGCGGGCCGCCCGGTGTGCCGCCGGGAACAGCCGAGACGTCATCGTTGGCATTCGGCCCGAGAGCTTCACCTGGGCTGCACAGGACGCGCCGGCCGTAATCGACATCGTCGCATCCGTCGTCGAGCCGCTCGGCTCCGATACCCTCGTCTTCTTCGAGCTCGGCGGGCACGAGATGGTCAGCCGCGTTCCGCCGGAGGCCGTGAGACGCGCGGGCGACCGTCTCCGGCTCAGCGTGGATCTCAGCCGCATGCACCTGTTCGATCCTGCGACCGGGCGGAGTCTCTGCCCCCCGGGCAGCCCTTAGACAAACACGGCGTAATGCCCTGAGGGCTGGCGGGTGGTGTCGAATCTACGGCCGCAAACCGAGCTGCGCCCGCGCCTCCGCAGGCCGGGCCACCTTGCGACCGTGGCGCGCCACGGCTTCGGCGGCGAGCGCAACGAGCTCGGCGTTGCTCTTCGCCAGGCGATCCCGGCTGACGCGGACATTGTCTTCGAGACCGGTTCGGACCGCGTCGGCGCCGCGCGCCAGCGCCCAGTCCATGACCTCGGACTGATGCCGGCCGATGCCGGCCGCGGTCCAGGTCGCGGCCGGCAGCACGCGTTTCAGCTCGCCGAGGAGGATGTCGAGCAGGTGCTCCTCGGCCGGCAGCGCGTTCTTCACGCCCATGACGAACTGCACGTGCGGCGAGGCGTTCATGCGGCCGGCGTCGACGAGGCGCTTCGCGCCGTGAAGATGCGAGAGGTCGAAGATCTCGACCTCCGGCAGCACGCCGAACTCCTTCATCTTGGTGGCGAGGTCCTCGACGAAGGCGGCCCCGTTCTCGTACACGATGGTCGGGAAGTTGACCGATCCGGTCGAGAGCGAGGCCATGTCGGGGCGCAGATAGAGCGCGCTGCCGCGTTGCGATGGGTCGCGCCCGCGTCCGCCGGTCGAGAACTGGACGATCATGCCGGGGCAATGCTTGCGGATGCCCTCCTGGACCGCGCCGAACCGCTCCGGGCTCGAGGACGGCGTCTCGTCGTCGTTGCGGACGTGGATGTGCACGAGCGAAGCTCCCGCCTCGAACGCCTCGTGGGTCGACTCGATCTGCTCGGCGGTCGAGATCGGCACCGCCGGGTTGTCCTTCTTGCGCGGCACCGAGCCGGTAATGGCGACGGCGATGACGAGGGGTTTCATGGCCAAGTCCCTTCAGGATATCAGACGTCGAAGAACAGGGTCTTGCGGGCCAGGTCGCTGCATCATGTCCGCGCTCAGGCTCGCGGCATTGCCGGATGCGGCGCCAGCCGCGTCTGGGCGGCGAGCCGGATCGGCGCGTTGACGGCGCCGAAGCCGGCATAGTTCCGCCGCTCGACGATCTCGAAGAAGAAGCCGTTGTCGAGCGTCTGCGTATAGACCTGGAAGTACTCGGACGAGCCGTCGCGGTCGTAGAGGATCTGGCTTTCAGCGAGGCGCGCGATCGCCTCCGGGGCGAGGTCGGTGCGGGCCTCGAGGTCGTCGTAGTAGTTTTCCGGGATCGGCAGGAGATCGACGCCGTTCTCACGCAGCCGGCCGACGGTCGCGAAGATGTCGTCGGTCGCGAGCGCGATGTGCTGGACGCCGGAGCCGAACAGCCCGTTGAGGAAGCGCGACGCAAGCGTGCGCTGGCTCTGCGAGGCGTTGAGGACGAGGCGCAAGGCGCCGTCCTCGGACGCGACCACCTGGCTTTGCACGATGCCGCCGGGGTCGAGCACGTCGTGGACGCGCGTCTTAGCGAGGTCGAGAAGCGAGGTGTAGAACAGAAGCCAAGTCAGCATCTCCTCGTCGTGCATCGACTGCGAGATGTGATCGAAGCGGACGAGGCCCGCCTCCCTGGCGCCAGCTCCTTGCGCGACGAGATCGAAGTCGACGTCCCAGATGCCGGACGGGGCGCTCGTCCGATCGACGAAGTAGACGAGGCTGCCGCCAAGGCCCCGCACCGCCGGGATCTCGAGCTCGCCCGGCCCGACGCCCTGGCGAAACGGCTGGTCGAGCAGCTTCACGGCGCGCTCGATCGTCGCCGAGGCGTCGGCGACCCTCAGCGCGATCGCGCAGACCGCGGAGCCATGGGTGATGTTGAAGGAATGGGCGAAGCCTTCCTTCTCGCGGTTGACGATGATGTTGATGTCGCCCTGGCGCCAGCGGGCGACGTCCTTCGACTTGTGCTGGCCGGCCTTGGCGAAGCCGAGCCCGGCGAGCAGCGTCTCGAAATCCGCGGCCGCGGTCTGGTCCATCGCGAACTCGACGAACTCGACGCCGGCGCACGCCGCGCGAGGCGGCAGCGCCGGCAGGCCCGGAACGGCGGTGCCGGTCCGGCGCCGCAGCTCGTCGAGCATGAAGATCAGCGAGCGCTGCCCGTCGATCGCGACGCTGCGCGCTGATCCGGCCCGGAAGCGGTCGCTGAAGATCTCGTGCGAGAGAAGCCCGTCATAGCCGGTGGCCTGGAGCGCGTCCATGAAGGCGTCGACCGCGAGCTCGCCCTGGCCGGGGAACGAGCGGTAATGGCGGCTCCAGGAGAGGTAGTCCATTTCGAGGAGCGGCGCGTCCGCGAGCTGCACCAGGAAGATGCGGTCCTTGGGGATCGCCCGCATCGGCGTCAGGTCGGTCTTGCGCGCCAGGATATGAAACGAATCGAGGATGAGCCCGACCGACGGGTGGTCGGCGCGGCGCACGACCTCCCAGGCGTCGCGGTAGTCGCTGACGTGGCGGCCCCAGGCGAGGGCCTCGTAGCCGACGCGCAGGCCGCGTTTTGCCGCCCGCTCGCCGAGCTCGCGGAAATCCGCGGCGGCGCGGTCGACGCCGCCGAGCGCATCCGGCGAGACATTGCTGCACACGAGAAGGAGATCGCAGCCGAGCTCCGCCATGACGTCGAACTTGCGCTCGGCGCGGGAGAGCGCCTTGCCCCGGTGCGGCTCCGGCATGCCCTCGAAATCGCGGAAGGGCTGGAAGGTGATGATCTCAAGCCCGAGGTCGGCGGCCATTCGGCGCACTTCGGCGGGGGTGCCGTTGAACGACAGGAGATCGTTCTCGAAGATCTCGACGCCCTTGAACTTCGCGGCCGCGATGGCCTCGAGCTTCTCGGGCAGCGTGCCGCTCAGGCAGACGGTGGCGATGGCGGTTCTCACGGGCTTTCGGTTCCCTGAACGTCGTGTCTTTGAGCCGTCACATCGCCGCGAAGTGACGGAGCATGCGCTCGGCGTCCGGCTCGACGCCGGCAAACAGCCGGAAGGCGCCGACCGCCTGAAAGACCGCCATGCCGCCGCCCGACATGGTGCGGCAGCCGCAGGCCCGCGCCGCGCGCAGGAGCTCGGTCTCGAGCGGGAAGTAGACGATGTCGGCGACCCACAGCCGCGGCTGCAGAAGGCTCGCGGCGAGCGGCATGCCGGGGTATTTCACCATCCCGAGCGGTGTCGTGTTGACGATCCCGTCGGCCGCGCCGACCGCGTCGGCGACGTCGGCGCCGGCAACGGCGCGACCGGCTCCGAACCGGCCGCCGAGCGCGGCCGCGAGCTCCTCCGCGCGGGCGGCGTCGGTGTCGATGATGGTGAGGCGGTCGACGCCGAGCGTCAGCAGCGCGTGCGCGACCGCAGCGCCCGCGCCGCCGGCGCCGAACTGCACCACGCGGCCGCGGGCCACGTCCGCGAGTTCGCGCCGGAAGCTTTCGGCAAAGCCCGACCAGTCGGTGTTGTGCCCGATCGCGCGGCCGTTCTCGAACACGACCGTGTTCACGGCTCCGAGCGCGCGCGCATCCGGGGAGAGGGTGTCGAGGAGCGGGATCACCGTCTGCTTGCAGGGATGGGTGATGTTGAGCCCGGCGAAACCGAAGCGCCGGGCGGCGGTCAGAAGCTCGGGAAGCGCGTCCGGCGCGAGGCCGAGGGCGGCGATGTCGATGATCTTGTAGATATAGCGCAGGCCCTGCTCGGCGCCCTCGCGCTCATGCAGGCTCGGCGAGCGCGATGCCTGGATGCCGGAGCCGATGAGGCCGGCGAGGACGGACCTGCTCGCAGCCGCGACAGCCGCCGGGCTTCGTGCCTCCTCGCCAGCCCCGGTGCCATGCGCCCGGGTCGACGCTTCCAAAGATTGCGAAATGCCCATTCGGGCGGTGCCTCTCCAGGGAGACGTTTCCTGGGTGGTAGTTCGGACCCTGTCAACCGCGTTCTTACGCTCTTCGAGAAGCCGAGCCGCCCGTTTGCTACGGCGTTGCGATTGCATCAGCTCCGCGCCCGCCGGGTTCACCTTCGACGACCAGACCGCCAACGAGGATTTCATTCGCCTCGTCATGGTCGAGAACATCCACAACGGCGTCCATCTGGCGAAATCGCAGGGATCCAGGAGCTCAACGCCTCGGTCATCAAGGCGGTCATGATGCGGATGGTGCGGTCTCGCCACCATCATGAGCTGTGAGGAGCCACAGCGGCGCGCCTGCCATGGAGCATGCTGTCGAGGAGCCGTAACCCCTCACCCGGACGGCGCTGCCGCGCCGTCTCGACCTCTCCCTCCGGGAGAGGTTCTTCAGGCCGCTTCGCCGGTCGTCGTCGCTGCCGCGATGCGCTTCTGCTGGGCGACGAAGGCTTTCGCCTCAACGGTGTCGAACATGGCGTGGGTCTCGACCTCGTCGTCGAGCACCGGGGTCAAGGACTCGTCCGTGTACTCGTAGCGGCCCTTGCCGAAGCGGATCGACTTGTAGAGCCGGCGGGTGCGGCCCCACAGCCAGGCCCAGCGCACCTGCTTTGCGATCGTCTCGGCGATGAAGCGCGGGTAGAAGGTCAGCGCCGGCTCGATCGGGAAGCCCGAGCGCCGGTCGCGCCGGTATTTCAGGCGCACGAAGCCGGCCTCGAGCGGGTGGATCTTCTCGATCCGAATCGAGCCGACGAACCAGTTGAGCACGAACAG
>JAJKJG010000411.1 GCA_021154065.1 Methylobacterium sp. | reverse complement strand
TCCGAGGAGGATGCCGGAAGCGCGCAGGCGAGTGCCTCCGGAAACACGGAGAACCCGAGCGGCCTGTTCACCGCGCCGGGCTTTTCGGCCCTCGCCTTCGCCGGCGGCAGCGTGCCGGGGTCGGGCAAGCTCGGTCCGCGCGCGCCGCTGCAGCCGGTGGCGGTGTGGACCGGCCGCGCGCCCGGAACGAACGTCGCCGACAACGAGGAGCCGCCGGCCCGGGCGCGCGGCCGCAAGGGGCGCAAGGCGCTCGCCGCAAAAGCGAAGCCCGTCGCCTCGCCGGCAGCGCAAGCCTTCGCCTCGGTAAAACCCGCCGCCGTGATGGACGACGGCAAGGGCGAAAAGCCCGCCGCGAGCCCGGCCGCGACGCTCCAGAAGACACCGCCCCTGGTGAAGCCGAAAGCGGCGGCGAAGCCGGCCGTCGCCCGCAAGAAGGTCGCGCATGCGAGCGTGAAGGCCGAGCGGACGAAGCAGGCGGCAAAACCGGTTGCGAAGAAGACCGCGGCGGTCGCGAAGCCCAAGGCCGCGAAGCGCAAGGCCGAATAGGGTCCCGCGCGGCGCGAGCCCCGATGCGGTGACGAACCCGTCCGGCTTGTCCGGCCTCCTGTTCGCGCTCGCGGCGGCGTCGCTCTACGGCGTCAACATCGTCTCGACGCGATTCGCGGCGCTCGCCGGCATCTCCGGCGTGACGCTCGTGTTCTACCGCGTCTTCGTGATGCTGGCGCTCGTCGCCGCGGCGGCGGCACTGTGGCGAACGCCGCTGCGGATCGCCCCCGGCGAGCGCGGCACGGTCGCGGTGCTCGGCGTCGCGACGGCGGCGCTCGGCGCCGCCTATCTCTCCTCCGTCGCCTTCATCCCTGTGACGGTCGCGGTGGTGATCTTCTATACCTACCCGGTGCTGATCGTGCTCGCGAGCCCGCTCGTCGACGGGTCGCGGATCACCGGCACGCTGATCGCCGTCGTGGCCCTCGCGGCGATGGGCGTCGTGCTCGTCGTCGGGCCGGCCTTCCAGGCGCTCAACTGGCGCGGCCTCGCGCTCGCCGCGACGGCGAGCGTCGCGACCGCGGTGCAGTTCTTCGCCGCCACCCGCTGCCGGCGCACCGGGGTCGTCGCGAAGGTGTTCTGGATCCACCTCATGGTGCTGCCGGCAAGCGCCGCGATCGGCGTTGTCGCCGGCGCGCTGACGCCGCCGGGCGTGCTCGGCCTCGCGCCCGTCGCCGTCGCGGTGACGGTCGGCGGCTATGTGCTGGGCTTCGTGTTCCAGTTCGCGGCGCTCGCGCGCTCCTCGGCGGCGGTTGCCGGCATCGCGTTCTGCGCCGAGCCGGTGGTCGCGGCGCTCGCCTCGGCGGCGATGCTCGGCGAGCGGCTCACCGCGCTGCAGCTCCTGGGCTGTGCCCTTGTGCTCGCCGCGATCCTGACCAATGTGGTGGCGGAGCAGCGCCGAGCCCGCGCTCCGGAATAGCAAGCCCGCATCATGACCGAGCAACCGCGCGGCCCGCTGCCGCCGATCCCCCTCACCGTCCTGACCGGGTTTCTCGGCGCCGGCAAGACGACGCTGCTCAACCGGCTGCTGCGCGATCCGGCGCTCGCCGACACGGTCGTCATCGTCAACGAGTTCGGCGAGATCGGCCTCGACCACCTGCTTGTCGAGGCGGTCGAAGACGGCATGATCCTGCTCGCCGCCGGGTGCCTCTGCTGCACGGTGCGCGGCGATCTCGTCCAGACCCTGGAGGATCTCCTGCGCCGGCGCGACAACGGCCGAATCGCGCCGTTCCGGCGAGTCGTCATCGAGACCACCGGGCTCGCCGATCCGGCGCCGATCCTGCACGCCGTGCTGTATCACCCGTATCTCTCGATGCGCTACGCGCTCGAAGGGGTCGTCGCCGTCATCGACGCGGTGAACGGGTCGGCGACGCTCGACGCGCACGAGGAGGCGGTACGGCAGGCAGCCGTCGCCGAGCGTCTCGTCGTAGCGAAGGCCGATCTCCTCGTCGACGCCGGCGTGTCGCTCGCGCGTCTCAAGGAGCGCCTGCGGGCGCTCAATCCCGGCGCCGAGATTCTCGTCGCGGAGCATGGCGCGGTTCCGGCCGGGCGCCTCGTCGGCGCCGGGCTTTTCGACACCGCGGGCAAGATCGCCGACGTGCGCGGCTGGCTCCAGGCCGAGGCCGTCGAGGCGGCGGAGCGGCGCTCGCACGCCGCCGCCCACGCGCATGGGCCAGATCATGGGCATCACGCCGGCCATCATCACGACGTCAACCGGCACGACGCCAGCATCCGCGCCTTCACGCTGACGAGCGACGAGCCGGTGGCGCGCGGCGCCTTCGACATGTTCCTCGACCTCCTGCGCTCCGCCCACGGACCGAAGCTCCTGCGGGTCAAGGGCCTCGTCGGGCTCGCCGACGACCCCGAACGCCCGGTCGTGATCCACGGCGTCCAGCACGTCTTCCACGTGCCGGCGGTGCTCCCGGCTTGGCCGGACGCCGACCGGCGCAGCCGGCTCGTGTTCATCGTCAAGGACCTCGACAAGAGCTTCGTCGAGCGGCTCTGGGACGCGTTCCTGGGCAAGCCGCGCATCGATGGCCCGGACGCGGCGGCGCTCGCCGACAATCCGCTGGCGCTCCGACGACCGGCCTAAAGGCCGGAATGGTTTTTGAATCCTGAACCCGCATGAGGAGCCGGACCGGGCCTTTTGTCCCGTTCCGGCACGATCGGAAGGGTTTGGGCCCATGGAAGCGCGCTCGGCACCGTTTTTCGGGACCGGCCCGGTCTCGCCCCGCCCGGCCCCACGCCGCCTGCGGCCGGCCTGGACCCAACCCGGCGGCGTCTACGAGGTCGAGCTCCGCACGGCCCACGAGATCGGCGCCGATCTCGCCGCTTGGCGCGCCCTTGCCGAGCGGTCGGTCGAGCCGGCGTTGTTTGCCGATCCGGACGTTCTGCTGCCCGCCCTGCAGCATCTCCCCGACGGGCGCCAGATCAGCCTCATTCTGGTCTGGCAACCCGCCGCGCCGGCGCGGCTGCTGCGGGGGCTGTTTCCGGTGGCGATGCCGCGCATCCCGCTCGCGCCGGGCGAAGTGCGGCTATGGCAGCCGGCGGGCTTTCCAGTTTCTGCCGCGCTCCTCGATTCCGAGCGCCCGGCCGCCGTCGTCGCGGCCGTCCTGTCGTTCTGCGCCGCGCGCGGACAGCGCTGCGCTGGCCTTGCCGCGACGGCGCTCCCAGTCGAAGGACCGTTGGCCGAGGGCCTGCGGACGGCCGCCGCCGCGAGCCGCCGGCACCTCGAGCGCCTGTCGCCGCGGCACGGCGTTGCGACCGCCGCCGCGTTCGCGGCGGACGAGTGGCCGTTGCGCGAGCCGCAGCTGCGGCTCACGCAGGCCCGCACTCCCGGCCAGGTCCGAGACGCGGTCGAGACCTTCCTGGTGCTCGACGCGGCTGCGGGGAAGGAGCGTGGCACCGCGGCGCTGACCCAGGACGCCGGCACCGCGAGCTTCATCCGCACCATGACGCGTCAGCTCGCGCGGCGCGGGCTCTGCCGCCTCGACCTCCTGCACCGCGGCGCCGAGCCGGTCGCCGCCGCAATCGTGCTCGAGAGCGCCGAGGCGCTGTGGCTCTGGCGCGCCGCCGGCGCTCCCGGACTCGGGCGCGGCGCCGATCGCATCGTCGCCGCCGCCGCCGCGCGGGCGCGCCGGGCCGGCAAGCGCCTGATGCTCTGCGACGGCGCGCCGGTCTCGACCGAGGCCGCCGCGGCGCTCGCTCTCAAGCCGCTGGCGCTCGTCGACCTTCTCGTCTCGACGCGGCCCGGCCATTCTGCCGGCGCCGCCGCGATCCGGCTCAAGACCCGCATCGAGCGCCGCATGCGTCAGGCCGCGGCGGCAGGCCGCGACCGCCTGGCGCGGGCCTAAGCCTCCTGCCGCAGGAGCCGCCGGATCACCTTGCCGGTCGTGGTGAGGGGGAGGTTCGAGCGGAACGAGATCTCGCGCGGGTACTCGTGCGCCGAGAGCCGTCCGCGGACGAAACCCTGGATGTCCGAGGCGAGCGTGTCGGAGGCGCTGTAGCCCTCCTTCAGCACGATGAAAGCCTTGACGATCTCGGTCCTGACCGGGTCGGGCTTGCCGACCGCCGCCGCGAGCGCCACCGCCGGGTGGCGGATGAGGCAGTCCTCGATCTCGCCCGGGCCGATGCGGTAGCCGGCCGAGGTGATGACGTCGTCGTCGCGCCCGACGAAACGGACATAGCCGTCCTCGTCGAGCAGGCCCTGGTCGCCGGTCGTCATCCAGTCGCCGATGAATTTCGCCTCGGTCGCGCCGGGCTTGTTCCAGTAGGACAGGAACATCACCGGGTCCGGCCGCGCGACCGCGATCTGCCCGAGCTCGCCGGGGTCGCACGGGCTGGCGTCGTCGCGGATCACCGCCACCTCGTGCCCCGGAACCGGCTTGCCGATCGCGCCCGGCTTTGCGACCCCGATCGCGGCACAGGAGGAGAGCACCAGGTTGCACTCGGTCTGGCCGTAGAACTCGTTGATCGTCAGGCCGAGCGCCTCCCGGCCCCAGGCGAAGGTCTCGGCGCCGAGCGTCTCGCCGCCGGACGCGATGGTGCGCAGCGCCAGCGCGAAGCGCCCCCGCGGGTTCGGCACGGTGCGCAGCATCCTGAGCGCCGTCGGCGGCACGAAGGTGTTGCGCACCTGGTGATCGGCCATCAGGCGGAACGCCTCCTCGGGATCGAACTTCTCGGTCTTTCGCGCCACCACCGGCACGCCGTGGTGAAGGCCGGGCAGAAGCACGTTGAGGAGCCCGCCGGCCCAAGCCCAGTCGGCCGGAGTCCACAGCCGGTCGCCCGGCTGTGGCAGGAACTCGTGCGGCATCTCGACGCCGGGTAGATGACCGAGAAGCACCCGGTGGGCGTGGAGCGCGCCCTTCGCCGGACCGGTCGTGCCCGAGGTGTAGATCATCATCGCCGGATCGTCGGCCGCGGTGTCGACGGGCGTAAAATCCGGGCTCGCCGCCTCGAGCACCCGCGAGAAACCCTCGGCCGAGCCGTCCGGCCCGTCGGTCGAGATCACGCATTCGAGCGCCGGCAGGTCGGGCCGGATCTCCTGAAGCTTGCCGAGCCCCGCCGCGTTGGTGACGAGCGCCTTCGCCCCGGCGTCGGCGAGCCGATAGGCGAGGGCGTCGATGCCGAACAGGGCCGCGAGCGGCAGCGCCACCGCGCCGAGCCTGTACACCGCGATATGGGCGATCGGCACAGCCGCACCCTGGGGCAGCAGGATCGCGACACGGTCGCCGCGGCCGATGCCGCGGGCGCGAAGCGCGTTCGCGAGGCGGTTCGAGCGCTCCCGCAACGCCCCGCAAGTAAGAGCTGCGACGCGCCCGTCGGGGCCGATCTCGAGGATGGCGGCGCGTTCCGGCTCCGCCGCCGCCCCGCGGTCGCAGACGTCGACCCCGATGTTGTAGCGCTCCGGAATGCGCCAGCGGAACGCGGCGACGAGGCCATCATAGTCGGGGGCCGGCGTGAGCATGCCAGGCTCTTACCAGAGGCGGCGAGGCGCGGCCACGAGGGTGTCAGTCGACCTTCCGCTCCGCCGCCGCCGGCAGGAACTGGTCGTCGAAGACGTCCTCGGGCTTGGGCTTGCTCTTATAGGGAAAGGCGAGGCCGATCTGGTCGAGCGCCCGCTCGAACCGGTCGCGATCGATGCCGCCGAAGCCGTTCTCGCGCACCCAGGGCGTGGCGATGTTCTGCTCGATCGCCATCGCGAGCCGCTCGAGCTCGACCTCCTTGCGCGCGAGCTCGTTGCGCTTCAGCACCGTATCGATGGCGGCGCCGGGGTCGGCGATCGTGTCGCGCAGGCCCTTGGCAAGGGCGCGCAGGAAGCCCCTCACGGCCTCCGGCTTCTCGGCCGCGAACTTCTGCGAGACCAGGACCGCGTTGCCATAGAGCTCGAGGCCATGCTCGCTCATCGGGATGACGACAATGTCGTCCGCCGGTACGCCGCGGGATTTCAGGTTGATGAACGAGGTCATGGCGTAGCCGAAGACGGCGTCGACCTCGCCCTGCGCGAGCAGCGGCTCGCGCACCGGGAAGCCGACGGTGTCGACGCGGATGGCCCACTCCTTCTCGTCGATCTTGTTCAGCGCCTTGAGGACCGGCCATTGCGCATAGGCGGCGTCGGCGGACGGCGCGCCGAGCCGGCGCCGTTTGAGGCTCTCGAGCTCGGGCGTAATGCCCCGGCTGCGGCGGCCGACGATGGCGAAAGCCGGCCGGTCGTGGAGGATCATCACCGCCTTGGCGCCCGCCGCGGGGTTCTCGTCGCGGAAGCGCACCAGTGAGTTGATGTCGCCGAACCCCATGTCGTAGGCGCCGGTGCCGACGCGCGTCACCGGCTCGCGCGATCCCGCCGCCGGCTCGATCGTCACGTCGAGCCCCTCGGCTTTGAAATATCCCTTGTCGAGGGCGACCGTGAACGGCGCCGCCGGGCCTTCGAAGCGCCAGTCGAGGGAAAAGCGCACCGCCGTCTGGGCGCAGGCGGGCGTGCACGCCAGGACCGCGGCCGCGAGCGCCAGCGCCAGCCCGGCGATTGGGCTCCTCGGGGCGCGGCGGACGGCGACAGGCATACGCAACTCCAGCGGCATGGCGCGAAAGGACGAGAACGCCGCCGCCCGGAATGGGCGCGACGTTGCGTGACCCTTGCACCTGACGCAGTGCAACCGGAATGCCGCGGAGCGTCAACCCGCAGCCATGCGCCAGCGGGATCGAAAAGTGCTCCGAATCCGCATAGCTTGATTTCCGAGCCCTGACCGGAGACCGCCGTGACGCCCGTCGCGCGCTTCGACGCCCCCTATGCCGAAGACGATGCGGCGATCGCCGCCCGCCTTCTGCACGGGGCGCGGCTGCCGGAGGAACGCGAGCGCCGCGTCGACGCGGGGGCGCGCGATCTCATCGCGGCGATCCGTTCCGACCGCGCCGGGCTCGGCGGCGTCGAAGAGGTGCTGCGGGAATATTCGCTGTCGACCAAGGAGGGGCTCGCCCTCATGGTCCTGGCCGAGGCGCTCCTGCGCGTGCCCGATGCCGCGACCGCGGACCGGCTCATCGAGGACAAGCTCGGCCAGGGCGATTTCGTCCACCACGAGACCCGCTCGGACGCCTTCCTGGTCAACGCCTCCGCCTGGGCGCTCGGCATCACGGCGCGCATCATCCAGCCGGGCGAGACGCCGGAAGGGATCCTCGGCCAGCTCGCGAAGCGCCTCGGCGTGCCGGCGGTGCGCGCCGCGACCCGGCAGGCGATGCGCGTCATGGGCAGCCATTTCGTGCTCGGCCAGACGATCGGCGAGGCGCTCGAGCGCGCCGCGGCCGGCGCCGGCCGGCTCTATCGCTATTCCTTCGACATGCTCGGCGAGGGCGCGCGCACTGCCGAGGACGCCCACCGCTATCTCGAATCCTACGCCGCGGCCATCGCGGCGATCGGGCGCGCCGCCGGCAACGAGCCGCTGCCGGAGCGCCCCGGCATCTCGGTCAAGCTCTCGGCGCTCCATCCCCGCTACGAAGCGGTGAGCCGCGATCGCGTTCTCGCCGAGCTCGTGCCCCGCGTCGTCGCGCTCGCGCGACAGGCCCGCGATCATGACCTCAACTTCACCATCGATGCCGAGGAGGCAGACCGGCTCGAGTTGTCGCTCGACGTGATCGCGGCGGCGCTGCCGGACCAATCGCTTGCTGGGTGGGACGGCTTCGGACTGGCGATCCAGGCCTATCAGAAGCGCGGACTCGCGGCGATCGACTGGCTCGCGGCAACCGCCGATCGCCTCGATCGCCGGCTGATGGTGCGCCTCGTCAAGGGCGCCTACTGGGACACCGAGGTGAAGCGCGCCCAGGAGCGCGGCCTCGACGACTATCCGGTGTTCACCCGCAAGGCGATGACCGACTTGAACTACATGGCCTGCGCCGAGCGCCTCCTGGCGCTGCGGCCGCGCATCTTCCCGCAATTCGCGACCCACAACGCGCTGACCGTCGCCTCGATCGTCGAGCGCGCCGAGGGAGTCGCGGGCTACGAGTTCCAGCGCCTGCATGGCATGGGCGAGTCGCTCTACGGCCGCCTGATGGAGAGGGTCCCGGGCGCTGCGTGCCGAACCTATGCGCCGGTCGGCGGCCATCGCGACCTCCTCGCCTACCTCGTCCGCCGCCTGCTCGAGAACGGCGCCAATTCGTCATTCGTGTCGGTCGCGGCCGATCCGAACGTTCCGGTCGCGTCGCTGCTGCGGCGTCCGGCGGAGATCATCGAGCGGCCGGAGGCCGCCCGGCATCCGCGGCTGCCGCTGCCGCGCGACCTGTTCGCCCCCGAGCGCCGCAACTCGCGCGGCGTTGAGTTCGGTCACCGGCGCTCGCTCGATGGTTTGCTGGCGGAAATCGAGGCGCAAACCCCCTCTCCCCCCTCGGAGAGAGGGATTAGCGCCGCGCCGGTCGTCGACGGCAGCGTTCGATCGGGAACCGCTCGCGACGTGCTCAGCCCGACCGACGGCGCCGTCGTCGGTGAAATCACGGAGGCCTCGTCCGGAACCGCCGACGAAGCGATGGCGACGGCGCAGCGCGGCTTTCGGGCCTGGAGCGAAACCCCGGCGGCGGAGAGGGCGGCGGCGCTCGGTCGCGCCTCGGACCTCCTCGAGGCGCGGCGCGGGCGGCTCATCCACCTGCTGCAGGCCGAGGGCGGCAAGACCCTCGACGACGCGCTCTCGGAGGTGCGCGAGGCGATCGATTTCGGCCGCTATTACGCGGCGCAGGGCCGCCGCGTGTTCGGGGCCGGGGAGCCGATGCCCGGGCCAACGGGCGAGTCGAACGTGCTGCGCCTCCGCGGGCGCGGCGTCTTCGTCGCGATCTCGCCGTGGAACTTTCCGCTCGCGATCTTCTTCGGCCAGGTCGCGGCCGCACTGATGGCCGGCAACAGCGTCGTCGCGAAACCGGCCGAGCAGACGCCGCTCGTCGCCGCGGCGGCCGTCCGCCTCCTGCACGAGGCGGGCGTGCCGACGAGCGCGCTGCAGCTCGTGCCCGGCGACGGCGCCGTCGGCGCGCGGCTCGTCGATCACGCGGCCGTCGCCGGCGTCGTCTTCACCGGCTCGACCGAGGTCGCGCGGGCGATCAACCGGGCGCTCGCGGCGAAGAATTCGAGCATCGTGCCGCTCATCGCCGAAACCGGCGGCATCAACGCCATGATCATCGACGCGACGGCGCTCCCCGAGCAGGTCGCCGACGACGTCGTCACCTCGGCGTTCCGCTCGGCCGGCCAGCGCTGTTCGGCGCTCAGGCTGCTGTGCGTCCAGGACGACGTCGCCGACCGCATGATCGCGATGATCGTCGGCGCCGCCCGCGAGCTGAAGCTCGGCGACCCGCGCGACCCGAGCGTCCATATCGGGCCGGTCATCGACGCGGAGGCCAAGGCCCGGCTCGATGCCCACATCGCGCGCATGCGGCGCGAAGCGAAGCGGGTCTGGCATGCGGATTCTCCGTCCCATCCGGGGCAAGCCGACCTCTTCGTCGCGCCGCACGTGTTCGAGCTCACCCGTCCCGGCGACCTTGCCGAGGAGGTGTTCGGGCCGATCCTGCATGTGGTGCGCTACCAGGCTCGGGATCTCGAGAGCGTGCTCGCGGCGCTCGAAAGCTCGGGCTACGGCCTGACGCTCGGCATCCATTCGCGGATCGACGCCACGATCGAGCGCATCGTCGCCCGCCTCGGCGTCGGCAACGTCTACGTCAACCGCAACATGATCGGCGCCGTCGTCGGCGTGCAGCCCTTCGGCGGCCACGGGCTCTCCGGCACCGGGCCGAAGGCCGGCGGCCCGCATTATCTGCCGCGCTTCGCAACCGAGCAGACGTTGACGGTCAACACCGCGGCCGTCGGCGGCAATGCCATGCTCCTCGCGATCGAGGAGTGATGTGTCGCCGGTGCAACGCCGGCGCGGCGCGACCGCGGCTCGGGTTGACCCGGAGAACCGCGCTCGCCACTGTCGCGCTCGAACGGCGAGGCAGGACGAAGGCATGCGCGTGCAGAGGCTTGGCAGGATCGGGGCGGGGCTCGCGGGCACAATCGGGCTCGCGGGCTGCTCGACCGGCTACATCTATGCGACCTACGGCCCGCCACTCGGCCCGACGCTCGTTACCGTCGGCTGCCACACCACCTATGAGGTCTACGAGAACGCGAAAGAGCGGCTGATCATGGTCCGGACTAATGTCGGCACGCAGATCGCAGGCGTCGTGTGTCGCGATCCCGGCGTCACCCCGACGCCGCGGCGCGCGGTCGAGTATCATTTCGAGGCGACGAACCGGCCGAAATGCACCGTCGCCGAGGAGCGGAAGCTGTCGCCGATCCACTGGGAATACGTCTACAGCTGCCCGGCGTGAGGCCTCGCCTCAGCCGCCGGCGAGCGGCTCGAAGAAATAGCAGCCGTTGAAGCGCACCGCCGTCGTTGCCGTCTTCAGGTCGAAGTCGGCCGGGGCCGTCTCTGGCTCGTCGACCTTGCCGGTGAATTCCCAGGCCTCGTCGCTGAGGAACGCCGGCACCGCAAAATCCTCAGGCACCGCGCAAAATAGATCGTGTTCGCCGCGATGGCGAAAAAGGTTGTAGGCAAGCATGTCGGCCCTCCGCCGGGTTCCCGGTTCTGTCGGCGAATCGGTTCTAGCCGCGGCGGATGTCGGAACTGTGTCGCCGACGTTTGCGCGAACAGCGGCCGGCGGGCGCGAGCGGCGCCGTTCGGCCTGCGGCGTGGCGCCGGCCTTACTCTTGCGCCGCGTCCTTGCGGGCCGGGCGACGGCCCGCCCTTGCGACGCTCCCGGTGGTCTCGACATCGACCTCGCCGGCACCGATGACGGTCGGGCCGTTGAGCCCGAACAACGCGATCTGCGGCCTGCAGGGATCCTGCGGGCCGGGACCGGTCCGCAGCTCTTCGGGTTGGCAGCGCGGAGCGAAGTGTGTCGGGAAGCTCTGGGCGTGGGCAGCGGCGGTCAGGCCGACCAAGGCCGAGAAGACGGCGACGCCGAGGCGAGAGAAACGTCGGATCATGCTGGCCCTCTCGTAACGGAGCCCGCAGGCGGGCTCGCCGTCACAACGGGCAGGATTGCCGCGAGTTCCGGGCGCGCCCAGCGCAGCGCGAGTGCAACGGAAAAAGCCCGCCGGACGTCGCTTCGAGAGGCTGATCCGACGGGCTTGATCGTTTGGTTGCGGGGACAGGATTTGAACCTGTGACCTTCAGGTTATGAGCCTGACGAGCTACCGGGCTGCTCCACCCCGCGCCACCCTGACGGCTCCGAATTCAAGAAGCCGAAACTGAAACGCGGCACTGACGCGCCGCGAAGACGATGAAGAGGGATTTGTCCTTGGCAGGCCCGGCAACGACCTACTCTCCCGGGTCTTAAGACACAGTACCATCAGCGCTGAGGAGTTTAACGGCCGAGTTCGAGATGGGATCGGGTTCGGGCTCCTCGCTCAAGCCACCGGACCGGCGAAGGACAATTGGCAAGCATGGTCTTTTCGATCCGGCCGCTGTCGTGCGGACACGGACCATGAGAGCGATCAAGCCGATCGAGCGATTAGTACCGGTAAGCTCAACGCGTCACCGCGCTTACACACCCGGCCTATCAACGTGGTCGTCTTCCACGGCTCTCAAGGGAGTACTCGTTTCGAGGTGGGTTTCCCGCTTAGATGCATTCAGCGGTTATCCCGTCCGTACATAGCTACGCTGCACTGCGGCTGGCGCCACAACAGCTCCACCAGAGGTACGTCCATCCCGGTCCTCTCGTACTAGGG
>JAJKJG010000410.1 GCA_021154065.1 Methylobacterium sp. | reverse complement strand
TCGGCGCCCCGGTCGCGGCCTTCAGCGCGCGCGAGGCCGGCGAGTGGTCGCGGTGGGTGTGCGAGACGAGGATGTGCGTGACGGTCTCGCCGCGCACGGCCGCAAGCAGCGCCTCGACATGGGCCGCCGAGTCCGGGCCCGGATCGACGATCGCGACCTGCCCGCGGCCGACGACGTAGCTGCAGGTGCCGGTGAAGGTGTAGGGCCCGGGATTGTCGGCGACGATCCGGCGCACGAGCGGGCTCACGGCGACGCAGGCGCCGGCGCCGACAGGGAAATCGAGGTCGAAGCTGAGGTCGGTGGACATGCGGTGAGGGGCGAATGGCGAATGGCGAGTAGCGAATAGGGCGCTTGGGAGCAATCCATTCGCTATTCGCCACTCGCCATTC
Source organism: Methylobacterium sp. (assembly GCA_021154065.1). The sequence continues at coordinate 7,344 of JAJKJG010000410.1, read as the reverse complement.
GCTTGCTCCGCGCTATTTCGCCTCCGGAAACAGCATCTCGGCGCGCCAGTCCTTGGGCGGGTTCTTGAGCGAGCCGGTCTTCGCCATGAACTCGGCGAACTTGTCGAGCCCGAACGGCTCGGTCGTGAAGCGCACGCCGGGCTTCGACATCAGCTCGACGATCTCCTCCTTCGGGGTCTTGTCGCTCGACAGCTTGAGGTAGATTTCGGCGGCGGCGCCCTTGTCCTTGTTGATGAAGTCGGTCGCCTCCTGGAGCGCCGAAAGGAAGCTCTTGTAGAGCTTCGGGTTCTCGTCACGGAACTTCGCCGTCGTGGCGACCATGTTGAACGACACCGGCCCGCCGAGGACCTCCTCGGAGGTGAACATCTGGCGGATGCCGGGCTGCTTCTGCTGCCGGTACTGGAACGGCGAGGACGAGAAGTTCGCGACGACCTCGCCCTTGCCGGCGAGCATCATCGCGGTGGCGTCGGGATGGGCGAGCGACACGGTGAGGTGGTCGAGCTTCTGGAAATTGGCGTCGCCGAACTCCTTCGCGGCGGCCATCTGCAGGATGATCGCCTGCATCGACACCTTCACGGCCGGAAGCGCGATGCGGTGCTCGTCCTTGAAGTCCTTGAGCGATTGGATCGCCGGGTCGCGCACGTTGAGGATCAGCGGCAGCACGTTCAGCCCCGACGCGCCACGGACATCGTAGTTGCCGCGCGTCTTTGACCAGATGGTGATGAGGCCGGGCAGGCCGAGGCAGGCGAAGTCGAGGTTGCGCGAGATCAGCGCGTCGTTCATCACGTCGCTCGAGCGGAAGGTGCCCCAGTCGACGGTGACGTCGCCGAGCCCGGCCGCCTTGGCGTTCTTCTCGATGAGCTTCTGGTCCTCCATGACCATGAACTGGAGGTAGCCGAGCCCGTATTGCTTCGCGACGCGCAGCTTGTTGGCTTCCGCCCATCCCGAGGCCGTCGATAGGACGAGCGCCGCCGACGCGACGAGCGCCTTCAGTCGAATGTGAGCCATGGCTTCCTCCCGGCACGCCGGTCGCGCCGGCTTCGCCGGGCAATGTAGGGACAGGTCGCGCCGGCCTCAATCTCCGCCGCCGCGCCGCGACCGTAGCTCGGCGCTTCGGCTCGCAGGGCTCTTTCCCGATCGGTCCTGTTCGCCGATGATGCGGATAGGATCGATCGGACGTGCCAAGCCCCCTCCCATGGCGAAAACCCGCCGCAGCGGCGGCGCTGCTCGCCGCCTTGACGGTCCCGGCCCGCGCCGCCGACCGGGCGTTCGGCGAGTATCTCTCCTCGGAATGCGTCGCGTGTCATCAGCTCAGCGGGCGCTACCAGGGCATCCCGCCGATCCTCGCCTGGCCGGAAGAGACCTTCGTCGCGGTCATGAACGAGTATAAGCTGCGGCGGAGAGCGAACCCCGTGATGCAGACCATCGCGGCGCGGCTGTCCGACGAGGAGATCGCCGCGCTCGCGGCCTATTTCGGCAGCCTGCCGGCACCCCCGGCGCAATGACCAATTCCTAGGGAGGCAGCATGACCCGCATCCATCGCAGACGGTTCCTCGCCGGCACCGGCGCCGTCGTCTTCGCAGGCCACCTTCCCCGCCCGGCGCTCGCGCAGGCAAAGCCGCGCGTCATCGTCGTCGGCGGCGGGCCGGGAGGCGCCACCGCCGCGAAGTACATCGCCAAGGATTCGAACGGCGCCATCGAGGTGACGCTCGTCGAGCCGCAGCGGGCGTTCACCACCTGTTTCCATTCGAACCTGTTCCTCGGCGGCTTCCGCGACTGGGCCTCGATCACCCATTCCTACGACAAGCTCGCCTCGGGCTACGGCGTCAGGCTCGTGCACCAGGCGGTCGCCGCCATCGACCGCAACGCGCGGACGATCCGCCTCGCCGACGGCTCGGAGATGGGCTACGACCGGCTCGTCGTCGCGCCGGGCATCGACCTCCGCTTCGACTCCGTCCCGGGCTATTCCGAAGAGGCCGCCGAGGTCATGCCGCACGCCTGGAAGGCGGGGCCGCAGACGCAACTCCTGAAGAAGCAGCTCGAGGCGCTCGCCGACGGCAGCCTGATCGTCATGGTGGCGCCGCCGAACCCGTACCGCTGCCCGCCCGGCCCCTACGAGCGCGTCTCGATGATGGCCCATGTGCTCAAAGCCAAAGGCCACAAGACGTCGCGCATCGTCGTGCTCGATTCCAAGGACAGCTTCTCGAAGCAGGGCCTTTTCCAGGAGGGCTGGGAGCGGCACTACCCGGGCATGGTCGAGTGGCAGGACCCGAAGATGCACGGCGGCATCAAGGGCGTCGACCCGTCGGCGATGACGGTCAGGACCGATCTCGAGACCTACAAGGCCGCCCTCGTCAACGTCATCCCGGCCCAGATGGCGGGCAAGATCGCCCGCGACGCCGGGCTCGCGAACCAGACCGGCTGGTGCCCGGTCGATCCGGCGAGCATGAAATCGGTAAGCGACCCGAACGTCTACGTCGTCGGCGACGCCTGCATCCCGGGCGACATGCCGAAATCGGCGTTCTCGGCGAACAGCCAGGCCAAGGTCGCGGCCATGATGGTGCGCGGCGAGCTCGCCCAGGCCCGGACCTTCCCGGCCCGCTACACCAACACCTGCTGGAGCCTGATCGAGACCGACGACACCGTAAAGGTCGGCGGCGCCTACGAGGCGAAGGACGGCAAGATCGCCGCCGTCTCGACCTTCGTCTCGCAGAAGGGCGAGACACCCGAGGTCCGGCGCCAGACGCAGGCCGAGAACATGGGCTGGTATGCGGGCTTCACGGCCGACGTGTTCGGATGAGCCCGCTGCCACCTCCCTTGAAGGGAGACCTCTGCAAAAGGTGAGATTCGGCGCCGCTTCGCGGCGAGTCTTCCGCTGGGTCCCGGATAGCCTTCCACTCCGCTTCGCTGCGTTACAGGCTTCCGGGAAAGGGCTGTTGAGAGACCAAGCGCCAATTCCATCCGCCGCTTTCCCGGGCGCATGCAGCGAAGCGGAATGCGACCCGGGACCCAGCGCAAGAAGCTGCCGCGAAGCGGCGCCGAACTCATTTCGCAGAGGTCTCTTGAAGGGAGAGGGTTAGGCGATGAGCCTGTCGCGCGCCGCAAGCTGGGGAAACATCCGGCCCCACAGCGCCGCGACGGCGATGGTCGCGGCGCCGCCGATGACGACCGCCGGCACGGCGCCCAGCAGCGCCGCGAGCGTGCCGGACTCGAACTCGCCGAGCTCGTTCGAGGCGCCGATGAAGATCGAGTTCACCGCTGCGACGCGGCCGCGCATCGCGTCCGGCGTCTCGGTCTGGACGAGGGTCTGGCGGACATAGACGTTGACCATGTCGGCGGCGCCGATGACGGCGAGGCAGGCGAGCGACAGATACAGGCTCGTCGACAGGCTGAAGCCGATGGTCGACAGCCCGAACAGCGCCACAGCCTGCAGCATCCGCCGGCCGGCGTTGCGGGCGACGGGCCGGTGCGCGAGGGTAAAGGCCATGGCGAGCGCGCCGACCGCAGGCGCGCTGCGCAACAGGCCGAGGCCGACCGGCCCGACATGCAGGATGTCCTGCGCGAAGATCGGCAGGAGCGCCGTCGCGCCGCCGAGGAACACCGCGACGAGGTCGAGGCTGATGGCGCCGAGCACGACCGGGTGAACGCGGATGAAGGACAGCCCGGCGACGAGCGTCGTCCAGCTCGTCCGCTCGCGGCGCCGCTCCGGCGGCCGCGGCACGATCAGCGCCGCGAGCAGCGCCGCCGCCGCGAACGCGGCAGCGACCGTCGCGAAGACGACGGTCGGTCCGAGGAGATAGAGCACGCCGCCGAGCGCCGGGCCGGAGATCGTTGCGGTCTGGTTGACGGAGGAGTTCCAGGCGACGGCGTTGCCGAAATCCTCGCGCGGCACGAGCAGCGGCAGCAGCGCCTGCTGGGCCGGCATGCCGAAGGCGCGCGCCGTGCCGGCGAACGCGACGAGGCCGTAGACCGGCAAGGCCGCGTCGGCGCCCATCGCCGCAAAGAGCACGAGCCCGGCGGCCGAAAGCGCGGTCGCGGCATGCGCGATGAGCATGATCAGCCGGCGGTCGAAGGCGTCCGCGACGTGGCCGGTGACGAGCACGAGCGCGAGCGCCGGGACGAAGGCGGCAAGCCCGACGAGGCCGAGCGCGAAGGCCGAGCGGGTGAGGTCGTAGACGAGCCAGCCGACGGCGACGTTCTGCATCTGCAGCGCCATGATCGAGAGCAGCCGCGAGGCGCTGAAGAGCCGGAAATCGCGCGAGCGGAACGCGGCGTAGCCGGGGCGGTCACGCATGCGGGGGCGGGCGGGTCGGCATCGGAGCACCGGCTCGTAACATGGCAGGCAGCGATCCACCACTCCGGCGCCCGGTTATTGAAGTTAATCCTCGACGGTCGCGGGACCCGAACGCCCGAAGGGATCGGCGGTGGCCGCGACCTCGCCCATGAGGCTGCGCCGGCTCGCGCCGGCGACGGCGAGCGGGCTTGCGATGATCCCGGCTTTCGGCCGCGGCCGGGCTGGGTTAGAAGGCGCTCGCCTTCCTCAGCCCCGCCAAGAGTCGCCGATGGCCGAACCGCTCCCGAACGTGCACGTGCAGGCCGAGATCCTCGTGCAGGCTCTGCCGCACATGCAGCGCTACGACGAGGAGGTCGTGGTCATCAAATACGGCGGCCACGCCATGGGCGACCGCGCCGCGGCCGAGGATTTCGCCGAGGACGTCGTGCTCCTCGAGCAGTCGGGGCTGAAGCCGATCGTCGTCCATGGCGGCGGGCCGCAGATCGGGCGCATGCTCGACAAGCTCGGCATCAAGTCCGAGTTCAAGGCCGGCCTGCGCGTGACCGACGAAGCCACCGTCGAGATCGTCGAGATGGTGCTCGCCGGCTCGATCAACAAGCAGATCGTCGGCTGGATCGGGGCCGAGGGCGGCAAGGCGATCGGGCTGTGCGGCAAGGACGGCAACATGGTCGTCGCCAGGAAAGCGACGCGCACCGTCGTCGACCCGGACTCGAACATCGAGCGCCACGTCGACCTCGGCTTCGTCGGCGAGCCGGAGCGCGTCAACCGCGCCGTGCTCGACGCGGTGCTCAAGGCCGAGCTCATCCCGGTGCTCGCCCCGGTCGCGGTCGGCTCGGACGGCGAGACCTACAACGTCAACGCCGACACCTTCGCCGGCGCGATCGCCGGCGCCATGGGGGCGAAGCGCCTGCTGCTCCTCACCGACGTGCCCGGCGTCCTCGACAAGAACAAGAACCTGATCCCCGAGATGACCATGGACGATTGCCGCCGGCTGATCGCCGACGGCACCATCACCGACGGCATGATCCCGAAGATCGAGACCTGCATCTATGCCCTCGAGAAGGGCGTCGAGGCGGTGGTGATCCTCGACGGCAAGGTCGCGCATTCGGTGCTGCTCGAGCTGTTCACCGACCACGGTGCTGGTACGCTGATCCGCAGGGGGTAGAGGAGCCGGAGCTTTTCGATGCCTGAACCGCCGAGCCGCTATTCGGGCGCGCAGAAAGCGCTGCATTGGACGATGGCGGCGCTGATCGTCACGCAGGTCGCGATCGCGATCGCCATGACGAACCTCGGCGAGGGGCCGCTCACCAACACCCTCTTCGAGCTGCACAAATCGTTCGGACTGACCGTGCTCGCCCTCGCCCTCGTCCGTGTCGCGATCCGAAGCGTGCGCGGTGCGCCGCCCTTCGAGCCCATGCCCGACTGGCAGCGCCGCGCCGCGCAGGTCTCGCATGCGGCGCTCTATGTCCTGTTCATCCTCGTGCCGCTCGTCGGCTGGATCGCCACCTCCTATTGCTGCAAGCCGGTGAGGTTTTTCTGGACGGTGCCGGTCAGCCTGCCGATTCCGGACGCGCCGACCATGGAGGCCGCCGGATGGATTTTCCGAGTCCACATCGGCCTCGCCATCGCGCTTCTCGCGGTCGTGGCGGTTCACGTCGCCGGCGCGCTCCAGCACCACTTCATCCGCCGCGACCGCACGCTGCTGCGCATGCTCCCGGACTGAGCCTCATCGCGGCGGCAGCGCCAGGAAGTCGCGGTGGCCGATTTCGTAGGCGGCAGCGCCAAGACGGGCGTCGAGCCAGTCGCGAATCGTGCTCTCGGCGACCGTGCCGGTCTCGCGCACCGCCGCCGCAGTGCCGTGCGCGAGCTCGCGCATCAGCGCGGCGTCGCCTCGGCCGAGGCGCCAGGGACTGACGGCGCTGCGCACGTCGTAGCCTTCGGCGCGCAATGCCGCCTCGAGAAGCTCGGTTGCCCGCGGTCCGGCGGCGGGGCCGAAACCCTTGTCGCGGCGCTGGTGGGCGTGGAACCCGGCGAGCATCGCCGCGTCGGCCGGATGCGGCGGCGACCAGCCGTCGGCCCCGTCGTAGGTGAGGGCGGTGTAGAAGGCAGCTCCGGCCGCGGCGACCTCCCGCGCGAAGCTGCCGATCCAGGACGCCGAGACGAGATCGAACAGCGCCGCTGCCGTCACGAGATCGACCCCGCCATCGCCGAGAAGCAGCGCGACGCCTTGCGCGAGATCGGCCTCGACGAAGCACACCGCGATGTCGCAGCCGCCCTTCCGCAGGTGAAGCTCGGCGCCCGCCTCGCTCGCGTCCGCCCACGCCGAGAGCCGCTCGCGCGCCGCGCCAAGCAACGCCGGGTCGCGGTCGACGAGGCGCCAGGACTGGCGGCGCGGAAGCGAGGCGGCAAGCGCCCGCAGGTTCGAGCCGGTGCCGCAGCCGAGGTCGATGATCGCGGCGGTGTCGCGGCCGGCGAAGACGGAGCGCAGCTCCGCCACGAGGGCGCGGTTGCGGGCGTGATGGTCGGCAGGCTCGCGCAGAGCCAGCCATTCGGCGCTGAATCCGCTCATGCCGCCGCCTGTTTCAGCACCGCCGCGACGGCCGCGGCGGTATCGCTCCAGCGCGGCAGCGCCCGGCCGGCGGCCCAGGACGCATCGGCGAAACGGCGGCGCAGCGGCGCGTCGGCGATCATGCCGGCGAGCGCCGCGGCGAGCGCGGCGGCGTCGCCGGGGGGGACCTTGATGGCTGCCGCGTCAGGCACGGTTTCGGCGGCGGCGCCTCCGGTCGAGGCGACGATCGGCAGCCCGCGCGCCATCGCCTCGGCCAGGACCATGCCGTAGCCCTCGAAGAGCGACGGCGAGACGAAGACGTCGGCGCCGTCGTAGAGCCGGGCGAGCGTCGCATCGTCGACGGCGCCGGTAAGCGCGATGCGGCGGCTGAGTCCTTCGGCCGCGATGAGAGCTGCGAGGGTATCGGCGGTTTGCGGCGCGCGGTCGAGGCTGCCGGCAATGGTGAGCCGCCACTGAAGGTCCCGCATCCCGGCAAGCGCCC
>JAJKJG010000409.1 GCA_021154065.1 Methylobacterium sp. | reverse complement strand
CGCATTTGGACGCTCCTCTGGTCGAGCGAACACCCGCGCTACGGCGGCGGCGGCACGCCGGAAATCGAGACGAAGGAGCGCTGGCGCATCGTCGGTCACGCCGCCGTCGTGCTCGCCGCCGCTCCCGCCGGGCCGGATTAAGTCGGCGTTCAGGTCGAGACGGCACCCTGACCGGCTCCGGACAAACGAGGCGCCGACCCTTGCCGATCGCCTGATAGGGGCATTAGAGCATGATCCCGAAAAGCGGGAACCGGTTTTCGGAAAAGATCATGCTCGAACAAACAGATATAGCGGGATGATGACTCGAAGAAAAATCATCCCGCTCTAGACCCGGGGAAGCTCCGATCGACCAAGGATGCACAACAGCACCACTGGATGATGACACAGGCCAACACCGTTCTGGAGCCGAAGCGGCACGCGAAGGCGCGCAGCGAGCAAGCGGCGAGAGCCGCACGGCCGAACGGCGGCGCGGCCGCCGCGGCGCGCGTCGATCCGGCGAGCTTTCGCGACGCCATCCTGGCGAAGCTCACCTATTCGATCGGCAAGGACCCCGCCGCCGCACGCGACCACGACTGGTTCGCGGCAACCGCGCTTGCGGTGCGCGACCACGTCATCGACCGCTGGATGGATTCGACCCGCGCGACCTATCAGCGCGAGCAGAAGCGGGTCTACTATTTCTCGCTCGAGTTCCTTATCGGGCGGCTCTTGTTCGAGGCGCTCGGCAATCTCGACCTCCTCGACACGGCCCGCGAGGCGCTCGCCGAACTCGGCGTCGACCTCGACCGCGTCCGCGAGACCGAACCGGACGCGGCGCTCGGGAACGGCGGCCTCGGGCGGCTTGCCGCCTGCTTCATGGAGAGCTTGGCTAGCCTCGAGGTGCCGGCTTACGGCTACGGCATCCGTTACGATTACGGCCTGTTTCGCCAGACCGTCGTCGACGGCCGGCAGCACGAGCTGCCGGAGGATTGGCTCGCCGGCGGAAACCCTTGGGAGTTCGAGCGGCCCGAGGTGGTCTACCCGATCCGCTTCGGCGGCTCGGTCGAGCATGTCGCCGAGGGCGGCGTCATCAAGCGCATCTGGCAGCCCACGGAGACGGTGCTCGCGGCCGCCTACGACACGCCGGTGGTCGGGTGGCGCGGCCGCCACGTCAACACCCTTCGGCTGTGGTCGGCGCGCGCCGCCGACCCGCTGCAGCTCGAGACCTTCAACCTCGGCGACTATGTCGGCGCGCTCGCCCACCGGGCTCGCGCCGAGGCGATCTCGCGCGTCCTCTATCCGAGCGACGCCACGATGGCCGGCCAGGAGCTGCGGCTGCGGCAGGAGTATTTCTTCACCTCGGCGTCGCTGCAGGACCTGGTGCGCCGGCATCTGCAGCAATACGGAACCCTGAGCAGCCTGGCCGAGAAGTCGGCGATCCAGCTCAACGACACCCACCCGGCGATCGCCGTCGCGGAGCTCATGCGGCTCCTCGTCGACGAGCACGGGCTGCCCTGGGAGGAAGCCTGGGCGATCACCACCCGGACCCTCAGCTACACCAACCACACGCTCCTGCCGGAAGCGCTCGAGACCTGGCCGGTCGCCATGCTGGAGCGGCTGCTGCCGCGCCACATGCAGATCATCTACCTGATCAACTGGCTCCACCTGGAGCAGCTCGCCGAGCGGGCCGGGCCGCTGGACGCCGGCGCCGTCGCGGCCGTGTCGCTGATCGACGAGACGCAAGAGCGGCGGGTGCGCATGGGGCACCTCGCCTTCCTCGGCTCGCACAAGGTCAACGGCGTCTCGGCGCTTCACACCGAGCTCATGCGCAAGACCGTCTTCAAGGACCTGCACGCGCTCTATCCGGACCGCATCGTCAACAAGACCAACGGCATCACCTTCCGGCGCTGGCTGCATCAGGCAAACCCGCGCCTGCGCGACCTCCTCGCCGAGGCGGCGGGACCGGAGATCCTCGACGATCCCGACGCGCTGCGCCGGATCGAGCCGCTGGCGACCGACGCCGCCTTCCAGGACCGCTTCGCCGCCCAGCGCCGGGCCGCCAAGGAAGCCCTGGCGCGGCTGATCGCCGAGCGGCTTCAGGTCAGCGTCGATCCGGCCGCCCTGTTCGACGTGCAGATCAAGCGCATCCACGAATACAAGCGCCAGCTCCTCAACATCCTCGAGACCATCGCCCTCTACCAGGCGATCAAGGCCGAGCCGCGCCGGGACTGGCAGCCGCGGGTGAAGATCTTCGCTGGCAAGGCGGCGGCGAGCTATGCCCGCGCGAAGCTCATCATCAAGCTTGCGAACGACGTCGCCCGGGTCGTGAACGACGACCCCGACGTGCGCGGCCGATTGAAGGTCGCGTTCCTGCCGAACTACAACGTCAGCCTCGCCGAGGCGATCATCCCGGCGGCCGACCTCTCCGAGCAGATCTCGACCGCCGGCATGGAGGCATCCGGCACCGGCAACATGAAGCTCGCGCTCAACGGCGCGCTGACGATCGGGACGCTCGACGGCGCCAACATCGAGATCTGCGAGCGCGTCGGTCACGACAACATCGTGATCTTCGGGCTCCGCGCCGACGAGGTCGAGGCCTGGGGGCGCAAAGGCGCCCACGCGCCGGTCACGATCGCCACGACCCCGCGTCTCGCCGCCGCCTTGGAGAGCCTGGAAGACGGCGTCTTCTCCCCGGACGAGCCCGACCGGTTCCGGCCTCTGATCCAGGAGCTCACGCACCGGGACCGCTTCATGGTGACGGCCGACTTCGACGCCTACTGGGAGGCGCAGCGCCATGTCGACCTGATGTGGTCCGATCCCAAGGCCTGGTGGCGCATGAGCATCCTCAACACGGCCCGGATCGGCTGGTTCTCGTCCGACCGCACCATCCGCGAATACGCCGGCGACATCTGGGGCGTGCCGGTGAAGCAGCCTTAAGGCACCGCGGTGCGCCGACCCGCGGGGCGCCGCCGACGGCTTCTGCTTTCCAAGCCTGAGGGAAAGATACTACAACTGCTCAGCTTGCTCCCGCCGCCCGGGCGTGGGTCGGCGCGTGGCGCACAGCTGAGCGCACACTGCAGATTGGATCATGATGACCCGCGCGATCGCCTGCGCCCGAACTTCGCGTGTTTCGATCGCGTTCCTCGCGCTCCTGGCGCTGGCGCCGGCCGCGGCGGTCGAAGCCGTTCCGCCGCGCGCGCCGACGACCCTCGTCGTCCAGGGGGTGCCGGTCGAGGCCAACGAAGAATCGGTCAAATGCGACATCAAGAAAATTCCCGGCGTGAGCCTTCGCCGGCTCGCCGACTGCGATTCGGCGCGGGTCATCACCTTCCCGAACGCGAACGATATTTCCGTGATCCGCTTCGAGATCGCGCCGGACGCGCCGGAGATCAACCAGGGCCGCCGGGCCGAGCTGCGCGACATGTTCGACGCCGCGAACGGCCAAGAGGTCTGGTATCGCTTCTCGACGCTGGTGCCGCGCGATTTCCCGAGCGCCTCTCCCTACCGGGTGGTGCTCGCGCAATGGCATGAGCAGATGCCGCTCGGGGCGCCGCATCGGCGGCCGCCTCTCGCCCACCGGCTGATCGACGGCGTCTTCACGGTGACGCTGTGGAACGATCCGGTCTACGAGGCATCGCAGGGCCGCGGCGACGGCATCGTTCTCTTCCAGGATCCGGACTACGCGCTCGGCGCATTCTACGATTACGTCTACCGGATCGTGTGGTCGCCCGAGCAGAACGGCAGCGTCATCGGCTGGCGGCGCGAGAAGACGTGCGCCTTCCTGGACGCCGGCTGCAAGTCAGGACCGTGGGCCCGGTTCATCAGGTACGAGGGACCGATCGGCTACCGGGTCGCCGAGGGCTACTACTTCAAGTTCGGCGTCTATACGGTTCATCCGCTCTCCGCCAAGATGACGGTCTACCACCGCGCCTACCTGCGCGGCCTGACGGGCGCGGCCGTCGGCGCGACGAAGACGTTCTTTCGGCCGCCGTTCTAGATCGGCGTTGACAGAGGAAGAAAAGCATATAGGATCGTTATCCTTAGCCGGGGCGGCCGGCGTGGGAAGCGATTCAAATGCCGACGAAAGCAGCGGATAAGGCAGACGGATCGGAGCGGACGGCAGGCCTCGACCTGTCGCGTGAGGCGACGCGGCTGTTGCGGGCGCTCGAGGGCGGCGGGACATACGCGATCGCCGACCCGGTCGGGAGGGGACGGTCATCGTGCGCCAGGAGAGCGCCGGCGTGTCGCTCGGCGGCGGTCGGTTTCCGATCTCGGCGGCAGACGAGCTCGTGCGTCGCGATCTCGTCGAATCAAGCCGCGCCGGGGCCGGCCGACGCTTCTGCATCTCGCGCGTCGGCGTTGCGCGCCGGCGCCGGCAGACGGCGCCCCCGGACCTCGCTTTCCCGGCGCAGCACCAGGATCTCGTCCAGGCGCGAATCGCCTTCGAGGGCCGCAGCGCCGCGGTGACGCTCGACGCCTCGGAAAGTCCGCTCGATTGGCTTCGCCGCCGCAAGGATGCGAGCGGCGCGCCGCTCATCGACGAGGCCTGCCACCAGGCCGGAGAGCGTCTGCGCCTGGATCTGACGCTTGCCGCCATGCTGCCCCGGGTGACCGCGAAGTGGGACGCGGCCGTCGCCGACAAGGCCCGCGGCGCTCCGCGCGATCCGGCGTCGTCGACCGACAGCGCGGTCGCGGCGCGGCAGCGCGTCGTCAGGGCGCTCGAGGCGGTGGGGTCGGATTTCGCCGATCTCCTCATCGATCTCTGCGGCTTCCTGACCGGTCTCGCGGAGATCGAGCGGGCGCGCGGCTGGCCGGTGCGCTCGGGCAAGGTCATCGCGAGGCTCGCGCTCGCCCGCCTCGCCGATCACTACGGGCTCGCCCGCGAGGCCCGCGGTCCCGCTCGCTCGCGCGGCGTCACGGCGTGGCGGAGCGTCGCGTCGCCGTAAACGCTCGCGCGCGCCGCTCAGTGCACGCTTGCGGCGACGGCGCGGGCGTCGCGCTTGATGCGCTCGACCATCGAGCGCAGGCCGTTCGAGCGCTGCGGCGTCAGGTGCTCGGCAAGGCCGAGCGCCCGGAAGGTATCCTGCGGCTCGGTCTTGGCGATCACCGCCGCCGGCCGGTCCGAGAGGAGCGCGATCAGGAGCGCGATGAGGCCGCGCACGATATGGGCGTCGCTGTCGCCCCGCAGGCGCAGGATGGGATCGCCGTCGTGGCGCTCGACGCGGGTCTCGAGCCAGACCTGGCTCGCGCAGCCCATCACCTTGTTCTGATCGGTGCGGGCCTCGTCGGGGAGCGGCGGCATCATTCGCCCGAGCTCGATCAGATAGCGGTAGCGCTCCTCCCAATCGTCGAGGAGCTCGAAATTCGACAGGATTTCCTCGAGAGGCGGCAGCATGGCCGGAATATAGGGCGCCGCGCGCCCGGGCGCGAGCTTTGCCGGGCGGTGCGGCATGATCCCGAAAAGTGGCTACCGGTTTTCGGACAAGATCATGCTCAAGCAAAGAGGTAGAGCGGGATGACGACTCGACGAGACGTCATCGCGCTCTAATCGGCCGGCTTTCGCGGTGCGGCGATCGGCGGCAGGGACCGGACGACGCTCCGCAGCACCGTGTCCCGGTCCTGTCGGGCAGCATCTCCCAAGCCCGGATGACGCGGCCGACGCGCTCGAAGCTCGACGGGCCAAAGCCGTGCGGCCCTTCCTGCGACGCCGCCGGCCGCGCCTCGCCGGGCTTCTCCCAAGGAGAGGGCGCGCGCAGCGGCGAGTACCAGTACAGCACGCCGACGGTCAGGACGATGCGCAGCAGAACCAACATCGCCGGTCAAGCGCTTCCGATCGCAAGGCTCAATCCTAGCCGCTCTTTCTGAACGTCCGATCGCAGCGCCGCGGCCGCCGCGGCGAGAATGAAGCCAGCGTAAACGCTTTCGCTAGAATGCTGGTTAGCGGAGCTTTACAGGGGCCAGGTCCCGGGCGGCGGCCGTGCTCCGACGCCTTTCGAAGAGCGCTTCCGGCGTCTCGCCTTAGGGTTCACTTAAGCGCCCTGTGGCAGGGTAAACGGCGGAGAGGCGAGGGGCGCACGGGTCAACCGTCGCAGTCAAGTTTGCGTATCAGCGAGGCCATCTCGGCGATCGAAGCGCGCCTGTCCGGGCTCGTGCACGATTGCGCCAAGAACGACCCGGTCGAGCGCTCTCGCCACGAGCGCTTCATCGCGAGTCGGATGACCGTCGGCGCGATCGCGCTCTGCCTTCTGCCGCTCTACCTTCTCGTCCGCGGCGTCCCGTCCGGGCCCGAATACGTGGCGATGATCTGCCTCGTCGCGCCGGTCGCGGCGGCGATCGTGCTGTCGCGCAGCGGACAGCTCGCGCTCGCGCATGCGATCTCTTCGGCATCGCTCGCCGGTCTCGTCGTCTGCATCGCCGCGACCTCCGGCGGCGTGTCCGCCGGGGCGGCGGTGTGGCTAGTGGCGGTGCCGCTCGAAGCGCTGCTCTCCGGGTCGCGCCGTGCGGCGCTCGCGGCGAGTGCCATCGCCGGGCTTTCGGCGCTGTTTCTCGCGGCTCTCGAAGCCGCCGGCATCCGGCCCGCGGTCGAGCCGTGGCCGGCGGCGGTCGCAATGCCGGTCTTCGCCATCACGGCGATCGCGCACGCCGCGACGCTCGCGGTCGAGCATTGCCGGGTCGAGATGCACCGACGGACGGCCGCGCGCCTGCGCGATGCCAGCGAGCGCTCGCTCCTGCAGGCGATCGACGATCTCGTCACCTGGCACGATCGCAACGGGCATGTCGTCAAGGCGAGCGCTGCCGCGACGAAGCTCCTCGGCGTCCCCCCCTCCTGCCTCGTCGGGCGCGGGCTCCTCAACCGCGTGCACGTCTCCGACCGCCCGGCTTTCCTCAAGGCGATCAGCGACGCGGCCCTCGCGGATCGACCGGTCGCGCTCGAATTCCGGCTCCATCTCGAAGCCTCCGAGGGGCGGGAGGACCGGCACCCCGCCCGGGTGATCTGGGTCGAGACCCGCGCCCACCGCATCGACGCCGAGGCGGGTGCCGCGGGCGCGTACGCGGTCGTCGCGGTGACCCGCGACGTCACCGAGCACAAGCGCCGGGAGGAGGAGTTCGAGCGCGCCCGCAGCGACGCCGAAGAGGCGGACGAGTCGAAGGCGCGTTTCCTCGCCACCGTCAGCCACGAGCTGCGCACGCCGCTCAACGCCATCATCGGCTTCTCCGAGATGCTCGCAGCGACTGGCGCGCTCGACGCGCCGGCCGAGCGGCGGCGCGAGTACGCCGAGATCGTCCACGCCTCCGGCCTGCATCTCCTCGCCGTGGTGAACACGCTGCTTGACATGTCGAAGATCGATTCCGGCAACTTCGACGTCGTGCCGGAGCCGTTCCAGATCGCGGCGGTGGTGCACGGCTGCTGCGACCTCATGCAGCTCAAGGCCGAGCAGGCCGGCATCCTCCTCACCCGCGATATCGCGCGCGATCTGCCGGAGCTCGTCGCCGACCGCCGCGCCTGCCGACAGATTCTGATCAATCTCCTCTCCAACGCCGTGAAGTTCACGCCGAAAGGCGGACGGGTGAGCGTCTCCGTGCAGCGCCGGCACGACCGCATCGAGCTCGCGGTGGCGGACACCGGCATCGGGATCGCGGAAGCGGATCTGCCGCGTCTCGGCGACCCCTTCTTCCAGGCCGGCTCCGCCTACAGCCGCAGCCACGAAGGCACCGGCCTCGGGCTGTCGGTGGTGCGCGGCCTCGTCGGCCTCCACCAGGGCGAGCTCACCATCGAAAGCGCCGACGGCGACGGCACTGCGGTGACGGTCAGCCTGCCGATCGACTGCCGCGGCGGCGGACGCCGCGGCGGCCGTGCGAGCGTGCACGCGGTCGCGCGCCGGCCGGCGACGGCCAACCTGCTCAAGATGGGGGTGAGATAAATTGCGCGAGGCTTTGGCCGCCCGCTCGGGCCGCGATTTCATGACGACCGGCGCCGCGCCGCTCGCCGGGAGCGGGAAGCGCTTCGCCGCGCGCCTCGGCTCGGCGCTGAAAGCCGCGCTCCTGTTCGCGGTCCGCCGGCCGGCGCTCGTGCTCGGCACGCTCGTGGTGCTTGCCGCCTGCGCCGCCGTCGCCTTGAATGCGCTCGCATGGCAGACGACCCGTCATCCCGCTCCACTCTTCCCGCGCGCCGAGCCGGCGCTCCGGCGCCCGATCGTCGTGCCGGCGCCGCTTCCGCCGGCGCGTCCGCCGGAGGTCGCCATACCTGCGCCGGCCCCCGTCGCGTCTCCGGCAGCAAAGCCAGCGAGCCGCGATCCGATCGGCGACCTGATCCGCGGCGTCGATCCGGCGAGCGTCGCGAAGGACGCATCCGCCAAGGTGGCGGCGGCGCAAAGGGCGCTGACCAAACTCGGCTACGGAACGCTGAAGAGCGACGGCGCGATCGGTCCCGGCACCCGGCAGGCGATCGAGAAGTTCGAGCGCGACCGGCGCCTGCCGGTGACCGGCGACCTCAATCCGCGCACCACTCGCGAGCTTTCCGCCCAGGCCGGCATGCCGATCGACTAGCGGGGCGCGCTTGAGCCGCCTGCGCTCGGATTTCTGGGTCGCCGCGCATCTGCGCCGCTGCGCCGTCGAACGCGTCGACGCGGTGCTCCGGCGGCGCGGCTCGGCCGAATCGGGTTCGATCTTCGTCAAGGTCGACCGCCTCGACGGTTCGGCGAGCCTTTACGGCCCGGCGCCGCAGGCGCTCTTCGAGGAAGGGCGCGGCGAGCGCCTGTTCGCGCCGATCGTCACCGACGTCCCCGCCGCCGACGTCGAAGAGCGCATGCGGCGCGAGATGAGGTTCGACTCCGATCTCTGGCTCGTCGAGATCGAGGACCGGGCCGGCCGGCATTTCCTCGCGCTCGCGGCCGAGGAGGGGGGCTCGGGCTCTATCTAGCGGCGTTGCGCTCGGTGTCCTGGCGGGCAACCGGGACGCGGCGCATCGGCAGCGCCGGCGCGAAGCGCTCGCTTTCGGGCGCGGTCAGCGGGACGTGGCGCCCAGAGTTCGGCGCGCGCGCGACCCCGAGGATCGCCTCGACGAGGTAGACCGCCGTCGGGCGCTCGGTCTCGCGGAACAGGCGCACGAGGCGGAAAACCGTCGCGACCGAGAGTGCGATCGCGGGCTCGAGGGTCAAGAGGATGCGGACCGTGTCCTCCTCGCCGACGCCCGCCGCAAGCAAGGCGAGCGGCAGGAGGTCGTGGCGCGCCTCGCGGCTGAAGCTCCACAGCGGCGCGGGGTCGAGGCGCAGCATCGCGGCGAGCTCGGCGCCGAACGCGAGGCCGGCGCCGGCCGTTGCGAGCCGGACGAGCTCGGCGCAGTCCGGCGCGGCGGCGGCGCGGAACCCATGTCCGCGCGCGCTTGCGAGCGGCGCGACGCCGGCGCGGATCGCCGCACGCCGGCCCTCGGGCGCCGAAAGATAGAGCGCCGCCTGATGCCCGGCCGGAAGGTCGTCGCGTTCGAGAAGCGCCGCGGCAAGCGTCGGACGGAGGCGCGCCCGCTCGACGAGAACGTCGAGCGTCGTGCCCGTGACGTTGAGATGCGGGTTGCGGGCGAGCGCGAGGTCGACGGCGCC
Source organism: Methylobacterium sp. (assembly GCA_021154065.1). Next base: position 5,221 of record JAJKJG010000409.1, on the reverse strand, counting down.
GTCCTCGTGCTGGACGAGCTCCGCGACTTCCGCCGCGGCGAGCCCGCGGCGGGCCGCCAGGAAGACCGAAAGGTCACCGCCGTCGCCGGACGCGGCCGCGATCATCAGCTCGCTCAAGGCCGGCGCCTGCTCGATGACGGCGCGCCGCGCCTCGCCGCCGCGCAGCACCAGAAGGAGGAGCACGCTCTCGGGCGTCTCCGGCACGGGCGCAAGCTTGCGGGCGATGATCGCGGCGGTGTCGTCGTCGATCGCGGCGAGAAGCCCGACCGCAAGCGCCTCGAAGGCCATGATCGTCGCGCGGTCGCGGTGTCGCGCCGTAACGAAGAGGTCGGTCTGCACGCGCAGCAGCACCGGACGCATGTCGAGATCGCGCTCGCGCCCGAGCGCCATCAGGCTGGTGAGATCGGACAGGGCGGAGCCGGACATACGCAACCCGTCCAGAGCTTGAAAGGAAACGGATGGGTAAGATTATCGAAATCCGATTAGCGAGGGATTAACCACGGGCCTTCGCGTCATGTGCGCCAGCGCAGGGAACACAAGCGCGGCTGTGTGCTTTGAATCCACACCTGATCGGATTCGTCGGATCGTCCGCCGACCGGAAACGATCTGTTAACCACGGCGTATTCTGCTTGGCCTCGAGAGCGCGAGCTTCCGGCCGACCGGCAGGATTGGAGGAAGGAGTCATGAGCGAAATCCAGCTATCGACAGGAGCGGTGATCCCGTTCCCCGGCTCCGCCTGCCGGCCATCGCGTCCGGCCCTTCGGGCCGACGAGCCGCGTGGCGAGATCCTTCTCTTCACCGGTGTCCGATATGAGCGGTCCTTCGCGACGAACCTCGAGCCTTCGCCCGTATCGAGCGGGCACTCGAAAGCCGGCCGGCCCCGCCGCCGTTCGTAAGGCGGCGAACACGAGATCGCCGCGCGCGGTCCGCACGACCCCCGGCGCCGTCGCATCGATCCTCATCGGCCTCCTTGCCGGGGCTTGCGTCGAAACCGGCGATTTCGGCCGACCCCGTCCCTCCCTCTGGAACGATCTGGCGCTCCCGGCCACGGGCTCGCTCGCAGCTCGCATCCGCGCCGAGCCGGTGTCGCCCTATGTCTTCACCGACGACGAGCAGGAGCTGCGCCGCCGCGCCTGGCGATTCCTGATGCCGGCCCATGAGCGCGCCTGGTTCGAGCGCCGGCTCGGCGAGCTCGTCGCGGCCCGCATCCTGCCGATGTCCTTCGGCCGCAACGATCGCCCGAGCTATTTCCGGGCGCTGATGCGCGACGGCGGCGCCTCGCCGGCGTCGCGCTACCGGCGTCTGTCGGAGGACGCGGCCGCCGATGCGAAGCTCATCGATCCCTTCGCGATCATCGCGGCGCGGGTCGTCCAGGCAGACGCGGTCCGCCTTAAGGCGCTCGGCTGGGTCCAGGATCTGACGACCGAGGAGGCGCGCAACGCCGCGATGCGCGTCGCCGAGAACCGCTGCCTGATCGCCTGGATAAGGGTCGAGATCGGACGCCGCCAGGAAGCCTATGCCTATGCGCTCCAGCATCTCTTCATCGAGGCGCCGCAGGGCGAGGGCATCGCGGTCGAGCGGGCGCTTGCAAAGCTCGAGGCGCATCGCGGCGCGATCGACACGCTGCCCGGCGGCCCGTGGGAGGTCGCGACCTGCGGGGTGCCGGCGGCGCTTGCCGCGCCGGCGCTCGCCGAGAGCACCGTGCCGGCGGCGATCGTCGCGAAGGACTGACTAGAGCGCGATGACTTCTCTTCGAGTCCTCATCCCGCTCTACGTCTTTGTTTGAGCATGATCTTTTCCGAAAACCGGTAGCCACTTTTCGGGATCATGCTTTATTCCCGGTCGATCGTGCAGGAGACGGCCTTCGCCGCCTCCGTCGCCTCGCTGCGCTGGCTCGGGAAGATCGCGAGCACGCGCACCACGACGAGGCCTTCCCGGGCCGGCGAGACGATGCGCACGTCGCGCGACGGCTCGTCCGGGTCTTCGCTCGCGAGCGCCTCATCGAGCTGCCGGCGCGTCATCACGACGAGATCGAGCGCGCCGCGGATCGCCGCCCGGTCGGTGATGGCGAAGAACACGCCGCCGGTGCGGGCGTGGAGCGACAGCGACTGGAACAGCGCCCCGGTGCGTGCCGAGACGCGCACCGGGCCCTCGTCGAGCGTGTAGGCGCAGGTCGAGAGCGCCACGCCCGGGTCCGGGTAGGGCAGCCAGGTGCCCTGGTCGCCGGGCGCCGCGACGATCTCGGAGCGGTCGGTCGAGAGCGTCGCGCGCAGGCGTGAGAAGGCGTCCTTCTCGGCGAGATGCGGGATCGCGAGCACGGTCGCGAGGTGGACGATCCCGGCGAGCACGAAAGCGCAGATGGTCGCGAGCAGGAATTGCGCCCGCAGCGTCACGAGCCGCACTCCAGCCGCACGATCGAGGGCACGCTGCGGGCGTCGAGCGCCGCCGCGCCGGACGAGGCCGGGCTGTCGTAGAGCCGCATGACGAGGTTCACGGCGCCGGCCTCCGGCATCATCAGCCAGTTGCCGCTCTGCGCCTCCCGCGACAGCACGAGCGTGAAGCTGCCATTCGCATCGCGGAGGATCTCGGCCGACGAGAAGCTCGCGCGACCGAGCGGCGTCTCGACCGGCCGGCCGGTCTCGTCGTAGAGGGCGAGCGTCCAATAGCGCGCCTGCGGCGCCGTCGTGCCGATGCGATAGGCGCAGCGCGCGTCGAGCGCCCGACCGGCGTCGTCCGCCGCGGCGCGCAGCACGAGGCCCTCGCCGACCCCGAGCGGAATGCCGCCGGTGCGCGCGTTCACGGCGCGGGTATAGGGATCGGCGTCGCGCGACCCGGCGCGCGGCCATACCGTCCAGGCGCCGGAGCGCACCGCGCCGAAGGGATAGTCGCCCCCGGTGATCCAATAGGCGCTCGACAGGCCGAGCCCGGCAGCGACGAGAAGCGCATAGACGACGAGGACCGCTGACGCCGCGGCGCTCGCGCCAGGGCGGCGCTCCGAAAGCCGGCCCCGGCTCGCGCGGCGCATGCCGGAGGCGCTGGGCAGACGATCGACGTACACCGGGGCCGCGCGGCTTCGGCTAGGGCAGGGCGATGCGCCCGCCGACCGCGCGCGTGCCGCCGGTCGCGGACGGCAGGTCGGCGGCGGCGCGGGCCGAGCCCGGCAGTGTCGAGAGCGGCGCGACGGGACGCTCGGCGCCTTTCAGAAGCGCGCCGATGCCGCCGAGCACCTCGAAGGAGCGCCGCGACAGCGCGCCCGAGGTCGGCTGGCCGAGCTGCACCACGCCGCCCTGGGCGCCGGTTGCGGCGGCGCGAGCGACCTCCGGCCCCGGCGTGCCGAGATAGGGGATCGGTTTCAGCTCGATGTTCTGGTGGGCGTAGGCCATGACCTCACGCCAGAGCATCGCCGGCACGGAGCCGCCGGTCATCTTGTTGGTCGAGGTATGGTCGTCGTTGCCCATCCACACCGCGCCGACGAGGTTGCCGGTGAAGCCGACGAACCAGGCGTCGCGATAGGCGTTGGTGGTGCCGGTCTTGCCCCCGGCCTTGACGCCGTCGAGCATGGCGCGCTTGCCGGTGCCTTCCTCGACGACCTTGTTCAGCATGTAGCTCATGTCGGCGACGACCCGCGTCGAGAGCACCTGCTCGGGCGGCTTCTCGCTGTCGTGGCGGTAGATCACGTCGCCGGCGGAATTGCGCACCTCGACGGCCGCATAGGGCCGGGCGCGCTTGCCGCCGTTCGCGAACACGGCGTAGCCCGCCGCCTGGTCGATCACCGTCACCTCGGCAGCGCCGATCGGCAGCGAGACCGTGTCGTTGAGCGGCGTCGTCAGGCCCATGGCGCGGGCGGTCTGGATGATCTTGGCGCGGCCGATCTTCGCGGCGTTGGCGACGTGGCTGACGCCGGTCGCCTGGCCGATCTTGATCGACATGATCACCGGGATGGTGTTGATCGATTTCGCGAAGGCGACGGTCAGCGGCATCGATCCGGCGTAGGAGCCGCGATTGTAGTTGCCGGGGCACCAGTTGCCGATGCAGACCGGCGTGTCGGTCACGACCGTGTTCGGGCGGTACAGCCCGGCCGAGAGCGCGGCCGAGTAGACATAGGTCTTGAACGACGAGCCCGGCTGGCGCTGTGCGTCCGTCGCCCGGTTGAACTGGCTCTGGCCGTAATCCTGGCCGCCGAGCATCGCCCGCACGGCGCCGTCCGGGTCCATAACGACCATGGCGGCGTTCTCGAAGTCATACTGGTTGCCGTATTGCCGGATGAGGCTCTCGCTCGCCTGCTCGACCTTGCGCTGGATGCCCTGGTCGAGCGGCGTCTTCACGACGACGACGCGGTCGTTGCCGAGCTTGCCTTCGCCGGCGAGCTTCTTGACCTGCTCGAAGGCCCAGTCGAGGTAGTATTCCGGCGTCGTGTCGCGCTTGCGGTCGATCGGCGTCGCCGGGTTGCGCCGCGCGGTCTGGATCTGGCCCTCGGTCAGGAAGCCCGCCTCGACCATGTTGTTGAGCACGTCGTTGGCGCGGGCGCGAGCCGCCGGCAGGTTCACGTGCGGGGCGTATTTGGTCGGCGCCTTGAACAGCCCGGCGAGCATCGCCGATTCGGCGAGCGAGATGTCCTTCACCGACTTGCCGAAATAATATTCCGCCGCCGCCGCGGCGCCGAAGGTGCCGCCGCCCATATAGGCCCGGTCGAGATAGAGCTTGAGGATGTCCTGCTTCGAGAGATGGAACTCGAGCCAGACCGCGAGGAAGGCCTCCTTGACCTTGCGCTCGAGCGAGCGCTCGTTGTTGAGAAAGATGTTCTTGGCGAGCTGCTGCGTGATCGAGGAGCCGCCCTGCACGACGCCGCCGCCGCGGGCGTTCACGCTCAGCGCCCGGAAGGTGCCGATCGGATCGATGCCCCAATGCTCGAAGAAGCGCCGGTCCTCGGTCGCGAGCGCCGCCTTGATCAGGTAGTCGGGGAATTCCTCGAGCTTCACCGAATCGTCGTGGCGGATGCCGCGGCGGCCGATCTCCTGACCGTAGCGGTCGAGGAAGGTGACCGCGAGCTCCTGGCTCTTCAGCCAGTTCTCGCTCGTCTCGCGGAAGGCCGGCAGGGCGAGCGCCAGCATCACGACCGCCGCGCCGGTGCCGAGCGTCGTCGCCTCGCTGGCGAGATCGAGGACGGCGCGCTTGAAGCCGCGCACCCGGAGCTTGTCCGAGCGCTCGGAGAAGCGCTCAT
>JAJKJG010000408.1 GCA_021154065.1 Methylobacterium sp. | reverse complement strand
GGCATGAACTACATCTACGGCGCGTGGTCGGCGCTCTGCGCGCTCAACGCGGCCGGGGTCGATCCGGCGTCGCCGGCCGTGCGGCGGGCGGTCGAGTGGTTCGCGGCCATTCAGAACGCGGACGGCGGCTGGGGCGAAGGCGGGGAGAGCTACAAGCTCGGCTACCGGGGCTATGAGCCGGCGCCGAGCACGGCCTCGCAAACCGCGTGGGCCCTGCTCGGCTTGATGGCGGCCGGCGCGGTCGACCATCCGGCGGTGGCGCGCGGCGTCGCCTATCTGGCGCGCACGCAAGGGCCGGACGGCTTCTGGTCCGAACATCGCTTTACCGCGACCGGCTTTCCTCGCGTGTTCTACTTGCGCTATCACGGCTACCCGAAGTTCTTCCCACTCTGGGCGCTCGCCCGCTACCGCAATCTCCAACGGGGCAACAGCCGAACGGTCGCGTTCGGGATGTGACGTCCGCCATAAAACCTCATCCAGGCGTAAAGCAGCCGAAATGATCATCCTTGGGAACTACCGTGGGGCTCGGCCCGCCCCGCGCGCCGAGTCCGGCGCGCGCATCACGAACGAAGCCTTGCCTGTCCTGGCGGTCACGGGCTTGGCGCGCGAGGCGCGCCTCGCCGCCGGACCCGGAGTCGCCACGATCGGGGCTGGCGGCGATCCCGACCGGCTGCGCGCGATGCTGAGCGCTCGCATCAAGCCTGGTTGCCGCGCGGTGGTGAGCATCGGGATCGCCGGCGGGCTCGATCCCGCGCTCGCGCCGGGCGACGTCGTGATCGGCACGGGCGTCGTCGGAGCGCGGCAGCGCTGGGAGGCTCACGCCGACATGGCGCGGCTCCTGGCCGAACGCCTCGCCGGACACTCCAAGCGCGTCATCCTCGCCGAATTGGCCGGGGTCGACGCGCCGGCGCTGTCCCTTCTGGAGAAGAGCACGCTGCGCGCAGCCACCGGGGCGGCGGCGGTGGACATGGAATCGCACGTCGCCGCCGCCTTTGCGGAGGAGCATGGGCTGCCGTTCACGGCGGTCCGGGTGGTGTGCGACCCGGCGGACCGGGCCCTGCCGGCCTTCGTGGCGCGCGCCCTGCGGCCGGACGGCGAAATCGATCTCGTCGCGGTCCTGAGCGCGATCGCGCGCCGTTCGGCCCAGGTCGGGGGCTTGGTGCGCCTCGCCCGCGACTCCAAGATGGCCTTCGAGGCCCTACGACACTGCCGCTCGCTTCTTGGCTTCGGGTTGAGCGTGCCGCATTTCGACGAGCTTTTCGGCGACGTTTCGTGAGAAGACGAACTCGGCCGGGCGCTGTTTATCGAGCGCGATGTCCGGCGCCATCGGCCCCTCGGTGCGCACCCCGCGCAGCGCGACGCCGAGCGCCTTCCAGGGCTTGCGCACCGTATCCGTGACGGCCGTCGCCTCGTAGCCTGAGTGGACCATGCAGTCGGCGCACTTTTCATAGTTGCCGGCGCCGTAGGCGTCCCAGTCGGTCTCCTCCATCAACTCCCTGAAGGTCTTGGCGTAGCCTTCGCCGAGGAGGTAGCAGGGCCGCTGCCAGCCGAACACCGTTCGGGTCGGGTTGCCCCAAGGCGTGCAGTGGTAGGTCTGGTTCCCGGCCAGGAAGTCGAGGAACAGGCCCGACTGATTGAAGGCCCAACGCTTTCCGCCCCGCCCGCGCCGGAACACGTCCCGGAAAAGCTCCTTGGTGGCCGTGCGGTTGAGGAAGTGCTGCTGGTCGGGCGCGCGCTCGTAGGCGTAGCCGGGCGACACCGTGATGGCGTCGACGCCAAGCTCCGTGACGCTATCGAAGAACGCGGCGACGCGCTCGGGATCGGCGTCGTTGAAGAACGTGCAATTGATCGTGACCCGGAAGCCCTTCGCCTTGGCGAGCTTGAGCGCCGCGACCGCGCGGTCGTAAACGCCCTGCTTGCACACCGACTTGTCGTGCATCGCCCGGTCGCCGTCGAGATGGATCGACCAGGTGAAATACGGATTCGGCTTGTACTGATCGATCTTCTTCTCAAGCAGGAGCGCGTTGGTGCAGACGATGGCGAATTTGCGCCGCGCGATCACGCCCTCGACGATTTTCGGCAGGTCCTTGTGCAGGAGCGGTTCGCCGCCCGCGATGACGACGACCGGAGCGCCGCATTCGTCCACGGCCCCGAGCGCGTCCTCGACGGCTAAGCGCTTGTTCAGGATCTCATCCGGGTAATCAATCTTGCCGCAGCCCGCGCAGGCGAGGTTGCAGCGGAACAAGGGCTCCAGCATGAGCACGAGCGGGTAACGTTTCCGGCCGGCAAGATGCTGGCGGACGATGTAGCTGCCGATGGACGCGACCTGGCGAAGAGGAATGGACAATGAACCGCTCCTTGGGAGTTCTGGATCAAGAATGGAAGGATTGTGAGCGTCTTACACGGAGGCCATCTCCGCCGGAAGGCGGAAGCTGATGGTTTCTTCGAGGCCGGGCAGAACGGACACGTGGATGGGTCCGACGCGGCCTAGCGCCGCGATGACGTCGTCCACCAGCACCTCCGGCGCGGACGCCCCGGCCGTCAGGCCGACGACCGCGGCGTCCTGCACCCAAGCGGGATCGACTTCGCTGCCGTCCGCCACCAGATAGCTCGGAACGCCAGCCTCTTCGCCGATCTCGCGCAGCCGGTTGGAGTTTGAACTGTTGCGCGCACCGACGACCAGGATGACGTCGGCGACGCGGGAGAGTTCCCGCACGGCGGCTTGCCGGTTCTGCGTGGCGTAGCAGATGTCGCGCGTCTCGGGTCCAACCACGTCCGCGAAGCGGCGCTGCAACGCCGCGATGATCGAACGGGTATCGTCCACCGACAACGTGGTTTGCGTCACATAGGCGATCGGAGCGTCCGCCGCGAGCGGCAACGCCTCGACCTCGGCTTCGTTCTGAACCAGGTAGGCTTCGCCCTCGATTTGGCCGAGCGTTCCCTCGACCTCCGGGTGGCCGGCATGGCCGATCAGCACCAGAATGCGTCCCTGCGCGACGTAGCGCCGGCTCTGGTTGTGAACCTTGGTCACCAGCGGACAGGTGGCGTCGAGCGTCGGGAGGCCGCGCCGGCGCGCCTCGTCGGCGACCGCCTGGGAGACCCCGTGCGCGCTGAAGATCGTGACCGCGCCGTCCGGGATTTCGCTCAGGTCTTCCACGAAGCGCGCCCCCTTGGCCTCGAGGCCCTCCACCACATGCCGGTTGTGCACAATCTCGTGACGGACATAGATCGGAGCGCCGTAGTGGGCGAGCGCCCGTTCGACGATGTCGATCGCGCGCACCACGCCGGCGCAAAATCCGCGCGGCTGGGCGAGGACGATCTTCAGGTCGCTTGGTTTTCTCTTTACCACGTCGCCCCTCACGCTACGCCGAACCGATCTTAATCCTTGAACAACCCAGAATTCCTCATGCCACCCTTATGTCGAGCGATGCGCCAGAGTCCAGCGCCAGCTCGGAACGTGGTAAGCGCCGGGGCGGGTCCTCGGTAACGCGGGCCGAGCCGGAATGTTGCCTCATTGTTGAACCCATCGCCCGCCGTCGCTACTTCTCCGGCAACGCGTCGCGCCGCGACGCCAATCATGATCTCAGGCCAATCCTTGATTGAACGCACCGTTGCGCTCTGCACACGCCGGCCCTGGCTGGTAATCGCCACCGCCCTCGCGATGATGCTGGCCGGCCTCTACGTGACGGTGACGCGCTTCGCCATCAACACCAACACCGAGCGGCTGATCTCATCAGACGTATCCTGGCGGCGCGATCTCGTCGCCTATGACGCGGCGTTCCCGCAGCGCCTCGGCCTCATCGTCGCCGTGGTCGACGGTGAGACGCCCGAGATCGCCGACGAGTCGGCCGACAACCTCGCGCGCGCGCTCGTCGCGCATCGCCAAGTGCTGGACAACGTGCGGCGCCCCGATAGCCGTCCGTTCTTCGACAAGAACGGCCTCTTGTTCCTGTCCGTCGACGAGTTGACCCGCACCACCGAGCAACTCATCCGGCAGCAGGGTTTTTTGGGACCGCTCGCTGCCGATCCAAGCCTGCGCGGCGTCATGCAAGCGCTCCAACTCGGCGCGCAGGGCGTGCGCGCCGGAGAGACGACCCTCGGCGAACTCGCTGCTCCGATGACGGCGTTCACGAAAATCTTCGAGGACGTTCTGGCCGGCCGGCCGGCCCGCCTGTCCTGGCGGCGGCTCCTGTCCGGCGGCCAGTCCGAACCGCGCGAGCTGAGGCGCTTCATCCTCATCAAGCCGAAACTCGACTATAACGCCCTGGAGCCCGCCGCAGCCGCCCTCGATCTGATCCGAAACACCGCCGCAAACCTCAGGCTGACGCCGGATCGGGGCGTGCGCGTCCGCCTGACAGGCCCGGCTCCCGTCGAAAGCGACGAATTCGCAACGATCGCGGAGAATGCGGCCCTCAACGCGGCGCTGACCATCGCCGCCATCGCCTTCATCCTCTTTCTCGCGTTGCGCTCCGGGCGCGTGATTTTCGCGGTGCTGACGACGGCGTTCGCCGGCCTGATCGTCACGGCGGGCGTCGGCCTCCTCATGGTGGGCCAGTTCAACCTGATCTCGGTCGCCTTCGCGGCGCTGTTTCTGGGGCTCGGGGTCGATTTCGGCATCCAGTTCGCGGTGCGCTACCGCGCCGAGCGCTACGACCAGGAGCATCTGCGCGACGCGATCGTCGCCGCGGGCCGGGGCGTCGGCTGGTCGCTGACGCTCGCCGCCGTGTCGCTGCTGGCCGGCTTCTTCTCGTTCCTGCCGACGGAGTTTCGCGGCGTTTCGGAACTGGGGCTGATCGCGGGGGTCGGCATGATCATCGCCTACGTCGCGAGCCTGACCCTCCTCCCCGCCTTGCTGACGGTGCTGCATCCGCCGGGCGAGCCGGAGTCGGTCGAAACGGCGCCGCTCGCCGCCGTCGACCGCTGGATCGCCGACAACCGCCGCTTCGTCCTGATCGCGACGGCGGCCGTGGTTTTGGGCGGCCTGCCGTTCCTGCTGAAGCTCCCCTTCGACGCCAACCCGATGAATCTGCGCAGCCAGCGCGTCGAATCGGTCGCAACCTTCCTCGATCTCGCCCGCGATCCGCAGAGCACCCCCAACACCATCGACATCCTGGCGCCGTCGCTCGACGCCGCGAAGGCGCTCGCCGCCCGGATCGCCCTGCCCGAGGCGTCCCACACGGTCACGCTCGCGACCTTCGTGCCGCAGGACCAGGACGAGAAGCTGGCGCTCATCCGGGACGCCGCCATGCTGCTGGACTCGGTGCTT
>JAJKJG010000407.1 GCA_021154065.1 Methylobacterium sp. | reverse complement strand
CGTCGGGCCGGACAGCGCCGGCTCGGAGCCCGGACCCGCCTGCTACGGCCGCGGCGGCGAGCGCCCGACCGTCACCGACGCCGACGTCTGGCTCGGCAAGATCGATCCCGAGCGCTTCGCCGGCGGCTCGATCCCGCTCGACGTCGCGCGCGCCGAGGCGGCGCTCGAGCGCGCGATCGGCGCCGCGCTCGCGCTCACCCCCGAGATGGCGGCCTACGGCGTCGGTGAGATCGTCGACGAGAACATGGCGAACGCGGCGCGGGTGCATGCCGTCGAGCGCGGCGTCGCCGTCAAGGACCACACGCTCGTCGCCTTCGGCGGCGCGGCGCCGCTCCACGCCGCGCGCCTCGCCGAGAAGCTCGGCATCGCCCGCATTGTGATCCCGCCGGATGCGGGCGTCGGCTCGGCGGTCGGATTCCTGCGCGCGCCGATCGCCTACGAGCTCGTGCGCAGCCGCTACATGCGCCTCGACCGCTTCGAGCCTGAGACCGCGACGGCGCTCCTCGACGGCATGAGCCGCGAGGCGCGGGAGCTTGCCGCGGCGGCGGCCGGCGAACGGGCCGTCGAGGAGCGCCGCGCCGCCTTCATGCGCTATCGCGGGCAGGGCCACGAGATCGCGATCGACTTGCCGGTCGGGACGCTTCGGGCCGGGGACGAGACGCCGCTGAGGGAGGCGTTCGAGGCCGAGTACCGGCGCCTCTTCGAGCGCCACATCCCCGGGGCCGTGATCGAGGTGATGAGCTGGACGGTGTTCGTCGGCACCCGCGCCGAGCCGGCGCGGCCGCTGCAGGCACCGGCGCGCAAGGCCGGCCCGCGCCCGATCGGCGCGCGCGCGGTGTTCGACGGCCGCGGCGGCGGCCGGAGCGAGGTGCCGCTCTATGCCCGGGCGGACTTCACCCCCGGCGCCGCCCTGCCCGGCCCGGCGATCATCGTCGAAGCCGGCACCTCGACCTTCGTCAGCGAGGCCTTCGACGTGATGCTCGACGGCGGCGGCGCACTGGTGCTCGAGCGGAAATCGGCAGGCGGCGAGCGCTCGTGAGCGCCAGCGCACCGCCTTTGTGACACGCCGCGAATAAGCCTAGCATTGCCGAAAATGCCGTGGGGGCAAACGCCGTGGAAATCCTGCTCGTTCTCGTCGCGCTGGCGTTTCCCGTCTGCGCCATCTGGGGCTTCGTCCTCGCCTGGGGAGCGCGGACTCAGATCGGGTTCCTGGCGCAGCGGCTTGCCGTCGTCGAGGCGCGGCTTGGCGCCGCGGGGGCAGCCCCGGCCGCCGCTCCTGAGGCGCAAGCACCGCCCGAGCCGACGCCGTTCTGGACCGAGGAGCCGACAGCCACCGCACCTCCTTCCGTCGAAGCGCCGCGCCCGGCCGAGGCTCCTCCGGAAACCCCGTCCGAGCTTCCGCCCGACCTCGTTCCCGACGGCGCCCCGGTCCCACCGGTCCCGCCGACCGCCCAGCCCGGCTTCGAGGAAAGGCTCGGTACGCGCTGGGCGGTGTGGGTCGGCGGCGTCGCGCTCGGCCTCGGCGGCCTCTTCCTCGTGCGCTACTCGATCGAGCAGGGGCTGCTCGGCCCGGGCGCGCGCATTGCCGCCGGCGCCTTCTTCGCGCTAGCGCTCATTGCGGCCGGCGAATGGATGCGCCGCCGCGAGACCGCCTCGCCTTTCGCCGCGATCCCCTCGGCCCACATACCCGGGGTCCTGACCGCGGCCGGGACCTCGACCGCGTTTGCGACGGTGTACGCGGCCTACGCCCTCTACGGCATGGTCGGGCCGGCCGGCGCGTTCGTGCTCCTCGGCGCGATCGCGGTCGCGACGATGCTGGCCTCGGCCTTGCACGGACCGGCGCTCGCGGCGCTCGGGCTCCTCGCCGCGCTCGCGAGCCCGCTCCTCGTCAGCTCGGCCGAGCCGCGGCTCTGGCCGGTCGTGCTCTATCTCGCCTTCGTGGTCTTCGCCGCCTACGGGCTCGCGCGGCTGCGCCTCTGGCAGTGGCTCGCGCTGTCGGCCGCGATCGGCGCGCTGCTTTGGGCCTGGGTCCTTGCCGCCGCCGGAGCCGACATGCTGCCGGTGATGGCGCATCTCCTGGTGCAGGCCGCGCTCGCCGGCTTTTTCCTCGTTGCGGATCCTCATCGCCGCACCGCCGACGACGAGGCAAACCCCGACTGGCCGGCGAGCGGGGTGCTCCTCGGCTTTGCCGTCCTGACGGTGCTCGTCGCGGCATCTTGGCTTATCGGCGCCGCGCGGCCGCCTTTCGCCGGCGCCATGGCGCTGATGCTCGCCGGGCTCGCCTATCGCTATGTCCCCGTGGCGCCGGCCGCCGCCGGCGCCGTGCTCGTCACGCTCGGCACCATGCTCTTCTGGCCGCTGGCGCGCGAGGCCGGAGCCGAGCCGCGCAACCTGTTCCCCGACGTGTTCGGCGCCTCGCCGCGTCCGGAGGCGGTCGAGACCTATCTCGGTTTCGCGACCGGGCTCACGGCGGTGATCGCCGCGGCTTCCCTGTGGTGGATCGCGCGCGGCCGCACGCTGCCGCTCGCGACCGCCGCCTGGTACGTCGGCGCCGCGACCGTCGGGCCGCTGCTCGTCTTAATCGTCGCGTACTGGAGGGTCACGGGATTCGACCGCAGCATCTCCTTTGCCGTCGTCGCCGCGCTCCTTGCCGCCGCCTTCGCGGGCGCGGCCGGCTGGCTGCGCCGCATGGAGGAGCCCGACGCCGCCCCGATCGACGGCGTTCGCCTGGCGCTCGGCGCGACCGCCTCAGCAGCGATCGCGGCGCTCGCGGCGGGGCTCACCTTCGCCCTCGACAAGGGCATGCTGACCGTCGCGTTCGCGCTCGCGGCGCTCGGAACCGCCTGGGTCGCCGACCGCACGGCGCTGCCGATCCTGCGCTACGTCGTCGGCGCGATCGGTGTCGTTGTCCTGGCGCGCCTCGCCTACGACCCGACGATTGCCGGCGAGAAACTCGGCACGACGCCGCTCTTCAACTGGCTCTTGTGGGGCTACGGCGTGCCGGCGCTGTCGTTCTTCCTTGCGAGCCGCCTCCTCGAGAAGAGCGGCCGCGACCGCGTCGTGCGCTTCGTCGAGAGCCTCTCGATCGCCTTTGCCGCCTTCCTGGTGTTCTTCGAGATCCGCCACTGGCTGCAGGGCGGCGATCCCTTCGCCGTGACCTCGGACCATCTCGAGCTCGGCCTCATGGCGACGGCGGGCCTTGCCTTCGCGATCGTCATGGTGCGGGCGCAGGCGCGCCGGCCGGACGTGGTCTACGACGTCGCCTCGCGGCTGTTCGGTGCCCTTACTTGCGTGGTCTGCATCGCGGGGCTCGGCGGCGTCGCGAACCCGCTATGGTCGGACGAGGAGGTGATCGGCGGCGCAATCTTCAACTCGCTGATGCTCGCCTATCTCCTGCCCGCGATCCTCGCCGCGGCGCTTGCGTATTTCTCCTGGGGCGTGCGGCCGCAATGGTACGTGCGGACGGCCGGCGGGGTCGCGCTCGCGCTGCAGCTTCTCTACACGCTGCTCGAGATCCGCCGCATCTTCCAGGGACCCGCGATCGACGCCTCGCTCGAGACAAGCCAGGGCGAGCTGTGGACCTATTCGATCGCCCTCCTCGTCATCGGCGTCGCGATCCTCGCGGTCGGGTTCCTCCGCGACAGCCGGCCGCTGCGCCTGCTCTCGGCCGGCTACATCATCGCCGCGATCCTGAAGGTGTTCCTGATCGACCTCGCGAACCTGCAAGGCGTCACCCGCGCCCTGTCCTTCATCGGCCTCGGCCTCGCCCTCGTCGGCATCGGCCTCACCTATCAGAAGCTGCTCGCCCGCCGCGCCGGGCCGATCCCGGCGCCGCCCGCTGCGTAACGCTGCGGCTTGCCACCGCCGCGCCGGGGCTCTAACCCTCGGCGATGGCAACCGATACCGGACAGGGCGCGGCGACCGCGCCGGAGATCGCAAACCTGCCGTTCGAAAAGGCGATCGAGGAGCTCGAGCAGATCGTCAAGCGGCTCGAGCGCGGCGAGGTCCCGCTCGAGGAATCGATCACGATCTACGAGCGCGGCGAGGCACTGAAGAAGCATTGCGAGTCGCTCCTCAAGCGCGCCGAGGCCCGCATCGAGAAGATCACTATCGGCCCCGCCGGCCAGCCGACCGGAACGGCGCCGCTCGACCCCGGCAACTGACATGAGCTGGCAGCCCGCGGACGATCCCAAGCCCGGCGACCGCTTCGGGTGCGACGCGATCGAGACCGTGATCATGCCCCGCGCCCGCGACCTCGGCGGGTTCGAGGTCCGGCGCGCCCTCCCCTCGGCCAACCGCCAGATGGTCGGCCCGTTCATCTTCTGGGACCAGATGGGCCCGGCCGAGTTCCTCCTGGGCCAGGGTGTCGACGTGCGCCCGCATCCGCATATCGGGCTTGCGACCGTCACCTACCTGTTCGATGGCGAGATCGTGCACCGCGACAGCCTCGGCACGCTCGAAACCATCCGGCCCGGCGCCCTCAACCTGATGAGCGCCGGCAAAGGCATCGTCCATTCCGAGCGCAGCGGCGTCGAGGCCCGTTCGGTCGGCGCGAAGCTCTTCGGGATCCAAAGCTGGGTCGCGCTGCCGCGCAGCCACGAGGAGGGCGAGCCCGCCTTCGTGCATTATGCGGAGGACCGGCTGCCGATCCTGTCGGGACCCGGCGTCTCGATGCGTCTCATCGCCGGCGAGGCTCTGGGCACGCGCTCGCCGGTCGAGACGCCAATGGCGATGATCTACGCCGATGTGTCACTTGCGGCGGGCGCCTCGATCCCCTTCGACCCGACTTACGAGGAGCGCGGCATCTACACCGTCTCGGGCGAGATCGAGATCGCCGGCGATCGCTTCGGGCCGCATCAGCTCCTGGTCTTCCGCCCCGGCGACCGCATCACCGTGCGGGCGACCGAGCCTGCCCGCCTGATGCTGCTTGGCGGCGAACCGATGGACGGGCAGCGTTACATCTGGTGGAACTTCGTCTCCTCGCGCAAGGAGCGCATCGAGCAGGCGAAGGCCGACTGGAAGTCCGCCCGCTTCGACAGCGTCCCGGGGGAAACCGAGTTCATCCCGCTGCCCGAACGGTGAGCGGGCGTCAGCCGATGAAGCGGAGGGAAGCAGATGACCACCATCGCCTTCATCGGGCTCGGCAACATGGGCGGTCCCATGGCCGCGAACCTCGTCCGGGCGGGGGACAGCGTGATCGGCTTCGATCTCGCCGCCGCTTCCTGCGAGGCTGCTAAAGCGGACGGCGTGCGGATCGCCGGCTCCGGCGCCGAGGCGGTGCGCGAGGCCGATGCCATCGTGACGATGCTGCCGGCTGGCAAGCACGTGCTGGCGGTCTGGCAGGATCTCCTGCCCGCCGCGAAGCCCGGCATGCTGATCATCGATTCCTCGACGATCGACGTCGAGAGCGCCCGCAAAGCCCACGCCATGGCAAAGGAGCGCGGCTGCCGGTCCCTTGACGCGCCGGTCTCGGGCGGGGTCGGCGGGGCGAAGGCCGCGAGCCTGACCTTCATGTGCGGCGGCACCGGGAACGCTTTCGCGCAAGCCGAGCCGATCCTCGCCAAGATGGGCAAGCGCGTCGTCCATTGCGGCGAGGCCGGCGCCGGTCAGGCGGCGAAGATCTGCAACAACATGATCCTCGGCATCTCGATTATCGGCGTCTGCGAGGCCTTCGTCCTCGCCGAGAAGCTCGGCCTGTCGCACCAGGCGCTGTTCGACGTCGCATCGAGCTCGTCCGGCCAATGCTGGTCCCTGACGAGCTATTGCCCGGTTCCGGGCCCGGTGCCGGCCTCGCCCGCGAACAGCGGCTACAAGCCCGGCTTCGCCTCGGCGCTGATGTGGAAGGACCTGAAGCTCGCCCAGGAAGCGGCGACCGCAGCCGGCGCCTCGACGCCGCTCGGCGCCGCGGCGGCGCAGCTCTACGCCCTGCACAACGCCTGGGGCGAGGGCGGCGCGGATTTCTCCGGCATCATCCACCTGATCCGCGGTCGGGGCGGCGAGGCGGCAGGGTGAGACCGCCGTCACTGTGGCATTGACCCCACAGCGCCGTACCCTAGGGTCGGCTACGGTGCGCCGCTAGGCTGCCGTTCCGCTCTCCGGTCCTCGACGCTTTTTTGATGGCGCGCGTCTCTTCCACCACCGCCGATCCGGCCGCGGAGGCCGCCGCTCTGTTGCGGCGCGTCGGCTTCGCGACGCTGATCCTGATCGTGCCGACGGCGGCGCTCGTGACCCGGCGCGGCCTCGTCGTTCTCATCCCGATCGGCGTCTTCCTCATCGCGATCGCCGCCGCGATCGACGGCGCTCAGCGCCCGGTCGGACGGACGGCCCGTGAGATCGCGGCCTCGCCGGCCGGGATCGCCGCCGTGATCGCGCTGGCCTGGTGCGTCCTGTCCCTCCTCTGGACGCCGTTTCCGACGCAAGCCTCGGAGCGCCTCTTGAACATCGGAGCGACGCTCGCGATGGCGCTCGTCGGCTATCTCGCCCTCCCCGACCGGATGCGCTCCGCGAACCTTTACCTGATCCCGGTCGGGATCGGCATCGCGGCGCTCGTCGGCTGCCTCGTGGCGCTGTTCGGCGCGCCGGGGTCGCGCAGGGTCGAGGTCGTCGCCCAGAACCTCGACCGCGGCCTGACCGTCCTCGCCCTCCTGGTCTGGCCCGGCGTCGCCTGGCTGCGGTCGCGCGGACGTCATTTCGAGGCGCTCGCCGTCGGGGCGCTCGTTGGGCTCGCGACCGTGCTCGGGCCGCAGGCGAACCCGGCGATCGCCTTCGCGATCGGCGCCGTGGCTTTCGTGCTGACGGTGTTCGCCGGCCGGCTCGGCGTCTCCGTGACGGCGTGGTTCAGCGCAGGGCTCCTGGCAGTGGCGCCGCTGATTCCGTTCGTCCTCCGCCCGATCGCCGGGCTCGTCCTGCCCGAGCGCCATCCCTTTCTCGGCGCGCTGCGCATCTGGCGCGCGGTCATCGTCGGGGAGCCGGAGCGGCTGATCACCGGACACGGATTCGAAACCGCGCTGCGCGGACGCCTCGAGGGGCTTCTGCCGGCGAACGCCCCGAGCACGATCCTGTTCGAGCTCTGGTACGAGCTCGGCGTCGTCGGCGCGCTCGCCGCCGCCGCGGCCTTGCTCGCGGCAATCCTCGCATCCGGCCGAAACAGCCCGTCGGTCGTGCCGGGGATGATCGCCGCTTTCGCGACCGCCTACGCCTTCGCTTGCCTCGGCATCGGGACGGCGCAGATGTGGTGGTTCACGGCGCTTGCGCTTGTCGTGCTGGTGTTCGTGTCGATCGAGCGCGGGCAGTTCCGCACCACCCGACCGAAGGCGCGCCTCCTCCGCGCCGCGAACGATCGCTAGGCCGCCGCCGGCACCTCGATCCGCCGCTCGTGCACGGCGTGGCAGGCGACGCCCTCAGTGAGCGGCGGGACCTCGCGCCGGCAGCGTTCGTTGGCATAGGGGCAGCGCGGGTTGAAGGTGCAACCGGAGGGCGGATTGATCGGGTTCGGGATCTCGCCCTGGACCGGAATGCGCTGCTTTCCCGTCATGCCGAGGTCCGGCACGGCATCGAGGAGCATGCGCGTGTAGGGATGCTTCGGCGTGGCGAAGAGCTCGCGCCCACCCGAGATCTCGACGATGCGGCCGAGATACATGACGCCGATGCGGGTCGCCATGTGGCGCACGACGGCGAGGTTGTGGCTAATGAAGAGATAGGTCAGCCCGAAGCGGTCCTGCAGGTCGCGCATGAGGTTGAGGATCTGCGCCTGCACCGACACGTCGAGCGCCGAGGTCGGCTCGTCGCAGACGATGAACTCGGCGTTCGAGGCGAGCGCGCGGGCGATGGCGATGCGCTGGCGTTGCCCGCCGGAGAACTCGTGCGGGTATTTCGCGCCGTCGTCCGGGTGCAGGCCGACGAGGCTGAGGAGCTCGCCGACGCGCGCACGGATCGCGCGGTCGCCG
>JAJKJG010000406.1 GCA_021154065.1 Methylobacterium sp. | reverse complement strand
GCCGTGATCGGCGCCATCTCGGCGACGGTGATCCAATCGATGCCGTCCATGAAGTTGACGAGGTTCACGAACCAGACCCCGGCGACGACCGCCAATCCGCGTTCGAGCCACAGCGGCACGATGCCCGGCAGCAGCCGGCCGGTCCCGCTCGCGGCGAGCACCACGACGCCGACGGCGAGCGACTGCAGCACGAGACGCAAGAGCGGAGAGAGCGGACGGATGTCGTCGACCGCTCCGGCCGCGGCCAGGGCGAGCGTCATCGCGGCAACGGGCACCCAGGCTCCCGACGCCGGCGGGAAGCCGGTGGCGGCAAGCGCGGCGCTCGCGACGGCGAGCGTTGCCGCGATCACCGCGATGCCGCCGCCTTGCGGCGTCGGCACCGTGTGGCTCGAGCGGGCGTTCGGGCGGGCGAGCGCGTAGCGCCGCAGCACCGGCCACAAGAGCCAGATCAGCCCGGCGCACACCACGGCCGACGCCCCGCTCGCGATCGCAAGAAATGCCATGTGCCGCCGCGGCCCCCTGCGGCCGATCCTAGCCGACGGTGGTTGCGGAGGGAATCAGGCCGGCTCGGTGACGCGGGCAAGCGTCACGGCCTGCCCTTCGCGGGCGACGAAGGCCGTCGGCATGACCGTCTTCATCTCGGCTTCGGCGGCGCGTAGGAAGGCATCGTCGTGCGCCGGATGCAGGTGGAAGATCGCCAGCGCCTTCGCATCGGCGGCGCGGCAGAGCGCGACGCCCTTCTCCCAGGTGGAATGTCCCCAGCCGCGGCAGCGCGGATACTCCTCTTCCGAGAACATGCCGTCGTAGATGACGAGATCGGCACTGGCGACGAAGCGGACGAGGTCCTCCGGCGGCCATTGCTCGCCATGCTCGATGTCGCTGATGTAGCAGACGATCCGGCCGCCATGAGCAAAGCGGTATCCGGTGGCGCCGTCCGGATGGCGCAAGGGCAGGGTGTCGACGCGGTGGCCGTCGCCGAAGCGAAGCGTCTCCCCGGCCTTGAAGCCGACATGCTCGAAGCGGGACGGCAGCTGATCGAGCCGCACCGGAAAGATCGGCGGCGAATAGACCCGCTCGAGCGCCGCCTTGGCGCTCTGGCCGCCGAGATTGCCGCAATGGGTGCGGATCAGCCGGTCCCCGATCAGCGCCGGCTTGAAGAACGGCAGGCCGCCGATGTGATCGAGGTGGAGGTGGCTGAGGAGGATGTCGCATTCCTTCGGCGCGTCCGTGCCGAGCTCTGTCCCCAGCGCCGTCAGGCCGGTCCCGGCATCGACGATGAAGAGGCGCTCGCCGCAGCGCACCTCGACGCAAGGCGTGTGGCCGCCGAATTCCCGGAATGCCGGGCCGGAAGCGCACACGGAGCCGCGCACGCCCCAGAACTTAATCCCGAGCACGCCGGCAGGCTCCGCTACTCGCCTCAACGTCACGTCCCGACTGTCCCGCCAATCCAACGCCGCGGATGTGCGCCAGCGCACATAGTGCCCGCCTCACGGCTAGATTGCAGGAAATTTCTGAAGGAATGCGGAACGCTCAGGCGACGGGCTCCGGAATTTGCGCCGCCGCGACGCTGCGGCGGCGGTTGTCGACGGTCGCCGCGCCCCGGTCGAAGCGCAGCACCGCGTCGAAGGGCGGCGTATCCATCTGTTGCGACAGCTCGGGAAGCACGACGATGAGCCCGCGCCCGACCAAGGCGCGGCGCAGCCGGGTAAGGGCCTCCTCGGCGACCCCGGGCGGCAGGCCGGCGAGGGCGTGCTCGACGATCAGGGTGTCCGGCCCGCGCACCAGGCAGCGGGCGACGTCGATGGCGGCGATCTCGTTTCCGGCGAGATCGGATCCGCGCACGTCGACCGGCGTCTCGAGCCCGATCCGCATCACGTCCTGGTCGAGGCCGCGGTCGGTGAGGACGCGTCGCACGAGGCGCCGCACCAGCGCCTCGGCGCCGGCGCGGTCGTGGTTGACCCGGCCGAAGAGCAGGTTGTCCTGCAGGCTCGCCGCGGCGCACAGCGCCTCGGGGTCGTAGAACTCGATCGCCGGCTTGAGGCTCAGCGGCAGGAGGGTGGCGAAGGCCGCCCGCGCCGCGACGAGCCGCGCCTCGATGTCGGGCGTGACGAGCCCGAGGCGGTGCCGGCTCTCGCTGTAGCGCAGCGCCAAGCCCATTAGCCGCTCGCGGTCGCGCGCCGTCTCGGTGCCGCGGCGGTGCTCGCCCTGGCGCTCGACGAGATCGCCGAAATAGGCGCGCTCGGACGCCGAGAAGAAGGAGAAGCGGTCGAACAGCGGGTGGCCGTCGGGGATGTCGGCGAAGATCTCGACGAGGCTCGTCGCGATCGACAGGCCCATGGCGGCCAGCGTTTTCGTCAGCCCTTCGGCCTCGAGGATCGCCCGCACGAAGGGGTGCGAGGGCAGGTTCGCCTCGCGGAAGGTGTCGCCGAGCGGCATGCCGAAGAGGAGGTTCTCGCCGACCGTCGCCTGATGATTGTAGCGCTTCGGATCGAACGGCTCGACGAGGTCCTCCATCCCTTCCGCCGCGAGCGCGGCGCGCACCGCCCGGCGGGCGTCGACGATCGCGGCCGCGAGCTTCGGCTCCCGCCCCGGGTTCACCGTGCCGGACAGGCCGCGGGCATGGATCAGGCGGTCGAGCCCGACCGCCGTCGCGGCGTCGGTCAGCCGGTGCTCGATCTCGGCAGCGTCCGGGTTCGGGCAGCCGTAGAGGAGGTTCTGGCGAAGCGAGCCGGCGACCAGCACCGTGTCGCCGCCGGCATAGGCGAGCCGTCGCGCCCGCTCGGCCGGGTCTGCCGTCTTGAGGTCGATGCCGCCATAGGTCAGCTCGCCGCTCGCCGGCTCGAGCTGGCCGGCGGCGAGCGCCGCGAAGACGCCGGCCCCGGACGCCGCGTCGCCGACCACCGCCACATGCGCCGGAAGCGGCAGCGAGACGTCGAGGCCGGCGATCCGGGCGCCGCTGCCGGGATCGTAGGCCGCCGCCTTGCGGGCGACGAGCGCGCCGGCGCCGGGCAGCGCCGTCGTGCCGCCGTACTGGCCGCGGGCCTGGAAACCGCCGAGCATCCGGGCGATCTCCTCGAACAGCGGACGCGCGCTCGCCAGATCCTGCCGCCAGCGCATGACGGCCGAAAGAGCGAGGGCCCCCACGACGCCTGCGACCGCGGTCGCCGTCACCTCGCCGGCCGTCGCGCGACCGGCGAGCGACAGCCAGGCGCCGAGCGCGACGATCGCCGCCGGCACCAGGACGGCGACGAGGAAGCCGGCGCTTGCGGCGACCGCAAGCTGGCGGTCGCCGGCGCGCACCGGCGCCGCACGATGGCGCAGATCCTGCTCGATCCGGGCCCGCTCCTGCGCCCCGGTGCCGTGGGCGCGGATCGCCGGCAGGCGGCGGACGAGGTCGTCGAGCGCGCGCCGCAGGGCGGAGCCCTCGGTCCGACGCGTCGTCTCGGCGCCCTCCTCCGCTTCGAGCTTCGAGGGCCAGACGAAGGCCGTGACCGCGAACAGCACCGCGAGCGCAAGCGCCAGCCGCCAGTCGGTCCTAAGCGCGTAGAGGAGGGCCAGCGCGATGCCGCCGCCGGCCATCACCGGCGTGATCACGGCGGCGCCGATCCGGCCGGCGTTCTGCGACAGGCCCTCGCTCGCGAGCGCCGCCGCCTGCCGGGCGTCCTCGCGGGCGCTCGGGCGGGCGTTCAGGATGCCGCGGAGCATGTCCCGGCGCAGGCGTGCCGTGACCCGCCCTTCGATCGCCGTCTCGATCCGGCGCAGCGCCAGCGTCAGCAGCGCGCCGAGGATGGCGAGCGCCGCGAGCGCCGCCGCGGTCGCGAAGATGAACGGCGTCCGCTCGAGGCTGACGCCTTGGAACAGCACCAGCGGCTGATCGGCGACCCGGTCCGGAAGGTCGATCTGCAGGCGCAGGAAGGACGCGAACGGCGCGCTCTCGAAGGCCGTCCCGCCGATCCCAATATCGAGCGCGATGCGCAGGAGGTCGAGGGCAACCCAGGCGAGCCCGAAGGCGAGGACCAGAAGGGTAAAGGCGGCAAGATGAAGCGCCGGGGCCGTGCGCCAGACGAAGCCGAGGGGATCGCGCTCCATGGATGATCCGAAAAGAGAAAGCGGAGCCGGACCATAGCCAAGCCGCAAAGAAGAGGCCAGCGCACCCCTGTCCACGGGCTCGCGCCGGGGAGGCGCTTTCGCTAGCCTGCCCGGCGAGACGGGCTTGAGGCGAATGGCGCAGGCACATCGCGATTTCGGGGAGTACGACTACATCGTCGTCGGCGCCGGCTCGGCCGGCTGCGTCGTGGCGAACCGGCTCTCGGCCGACGTCCGCAACCGCGTGCTGCTGCTCGAGGCCGGCGGGCGCGATTCGTGGATCTGGTTCCACATCCCGGTCGGCTACCTGTTCGCGATCGGCAATCCGCGCGCCGACTGGATGTTCACGACCGGCCCGGAGGCCGGCCTTGCCGGGCGTTCGCTCGCCTATCCGCGCGGCAAGGTGATCGGCGGCTCGTCCGCCATCAACGCCATGATCTACATGCGCGGCCAGGCGGCCGATTACGACGGCTGGCGCCAGCTCGGGCTTGCCGGCTGGGGCTGGGACGACGTCCTGCCCTATTTCCTCCGCCACGAGGACCACATGGCGCCGCCGAACCGCTTTCACCGCGCCGGCGGCGAGTGGCGGGTCGAGTATCCGCGCATCCGCTGGGAGATCCTCGACGCCATCCGCGAGGCGGCGGCGGCGGCCGGCATCCCGGCGATCGAAGACTTCAACACCGGCGACAACGAGGGCTCGTCCTACTTCCAGGTCAACCAGAAGCGCGGCCGGCGCTGGAGCGCGGCCCGCGGCTTCCTCAAGCCGGTGCTGAACCGGCCCAATCTCCGGCTCGAGACCGGCGTCGAGGTCGAGCGCGCGGTTTTCGAGGACGGGCGCGCGACCGGCGTCCTCTTCCGGCGCGGCGGCGAGCGCCATCTCGCGCGTGCCGCCGGCGAGGTGATCCTTGCCGCCGGCGCCGTCGGCTCGCCGAAGATCCTCGAGCTGTCGGGCGTCGGCGACGCCGAGCGGCTCGCCGGCCTCGGCATCCGGGCGGTCCGGCACCTTCCGGGCGTCGGCGAGAATCTCCAGGACCACCTCCAGCTCCGGCCGGTCTACAAGGTCAGCGGCGTCAGGACGCTCAACACCGACTACGCGAGGCTCTGGAAGCGGGCCGCTATGGGCCTCGAATACCTCTTCCTGCGCACCGGGCCGCTGACCATGGCGCCGTCGCAGCTCGGGGCGTTCGCGCGCTCCGGCCCGGAATACGCGACCGCCAATCTCGAGTTCCACTTCCAGCCGCTGTCGCTCGACAAATGGGGCGAGGGCCTGCACCCCTTCGGCGCGTTCACGGCGAGCGTCGCCAATGTGCGGCCGTCGAGCCGCGGCAGCGTGCATCTCGCAAGCCCCGATCCGGCGGCGCCGCCGGCGATCCGGCCGAACTACCTCTCGACCGACGAGGACCGGCGCGTCGCGATCGCGGCGCTGCGCCTCGCCCGCCGCATCGTCGGCGAGGCGCCGCTCGCGAAGTATCAGCCGCAGGAGCACCGGCCGGGCGCCGACCTCGTCTCGGATGCCGAGCTCCTCCAGGCGGCGGGCGAGATCGGCACGACGATCTTCCACCCGGTCGGGACGGCGAAGATGGGGCTCGCGAGCGATCCCATGGCGGTGCTCGACGAGCGCCTGCGGGTGCGCGGGGTCGAGGCCTTGCGGGTCGTCGACGCCTCGGCGATGCCGCGCATCACCTCGGGCAACACCAACTCGCCGGTGGTGATGATCGCCGAGAAGGGCGCCGCCATGATCCTGGCATACCGGCGCTGACGGTTGACTCTTGCGGGCCGGCTGACATGCTTGTTCTGCTTCGTTCGTGCCCCGTTCGCTGGATGTTCGTATGATGAATGCCGCCCCGATGCTCGCGCCGCTGCCCCTCGACGGGCGGCAATCGGCGATGGCGGCGGGGGTCCAGCGCGGCGTGCGCCGGCTGTTTGCCCAGCTCGGCCATGCGAGCCTGCCCGAGTTCACGCTGGCGAGCGGGCGGCGGGCGGACGTGATCGCGCTCGCCCCGGACGGCCTCTTAACGATCGTCGAGATCAAGTCGAGCGTCGCCGATTTCCGCGCCGATCGGAAATGGCCGGACTACCGCGACTTCTGCGACCGCTTCTTCTTCGCCATCCCGGAGACGGTGCCGCTCGAGATCCTGCCCGAGACCGCCGGGCTCATCGTCGCCGATTCGTTCGGTGCCGCGATCCTGCGCGAGGCTCCGGGGCATCCGCTCGTCGGCGCAAGGCGCAAGGCGGTGACCCTGCGCTTCGCCCGCGCCGCCGCCGGCCTTCTGCACACGCTCGCCGATCCGGAGGCCGGCCGGGAGAGCTGGTGAGCCCGCCGGGAATGCCGCGAGCTACCTTTTTGCCGCCGATCGGATATTTTCCAGCCATGGATCGCCGCAGCCTCTACGACGACGACATCTATGCCTGGACGCAGCAGCAGGCCGAAGCGCTGCGCCGTCTGGCCGGGAAGGGGCGCGATCTGCCGAACGATCTCGACCTCGAGAACGTCGCCGAGGAGATCGAGGACGTGGGCAAATCGGAGCTGCATCGGGTCGAGAGCTTTGTCCGGCTGATCCTGCTGCATCTCGTCAAGGCCGCGTCCGTCCGCGACGCACGCTCCGGCGACCACTGGCGCAAGGAGGTCAAGATCTGGCGCATCGACCTGCGCAAGGATCTGACCGCATCGATGCGCGCCAAGATCGATCTCGACGCGGCCTGGGAGGTCGCCGTCACCAAGGCCGAGATCGACCTCGCGGCCGCGGGCGATCAGGTCGTCCCGGGCCTTCCCGGGCGCTCGCCTTTTTCCGTCGACGATCTCGCCGGCGACCGCTTCGATTTCGACGAGGCGGTGGAGCGGGTTCGGGCCGCCGCCGCGAGGCCCGACCCCTTGCCTCGCTAAAGCATGATCCCGAAAAGTGGCCACCGGTTTTCGGAAAAGATCATGCTCAAACAAAGAGATAGAGCGGGATGACGACTCGAAGAGAAGTCATCGCGCTCTAGGGAGGCCGGCCGATTACCGCGGCGCGCGCTTCGCCAGGATGCGCTGGAGGGTGCGGCGGTGCATGTTGAGCCGCCGCGCCGTCTCGGAGACGTTGCGGCCGCAGAGCTCATACACGCGCTGGATGTGCTCCCAGCGCACCCGGTCGGCCGACATCGGGTTCTCGGGCGGGTCGGCGCGCTCGCCCGGCTGGGCCATCAGGGCGGCGTGGATCTCGTCGGCGTCGGCGGGCTTTGCCAGGTAGTCGAAGGCGCCGAGCTTCACCGCCGTGACCGCCGTCGCGATGTTGCCGTAGCCGGTCAGGATCACGCCCCGGGCCTCGGGGCGGCGCTCCTTGAGGCGGGCGATGACGTCGAGGCCGTTGCCGTCCGACAGCCGCATGTCGATGACCGCGAAGGCCGGCGCGCTATCCTCGACCTCGGCGAGCCCGTCGGCGACGTTCTCGGCGACCCGCACGGCGTAGCCGCGGCCCTCCATGGCGCGCGCGAGACGCGTCGAGAAGGTCTTGTCGTCGTCGACGATCAACAGGCTCTTGTCGGCGCGCGCCTCGAACGGGACCTCCGCCTCGCCCATCGCGAACTCTCCTTGCCTCACTGCTGCTCGCCCTATCCTGCCGCCATGCCTCAAGCCTCTATATAGGAAGCGTTTTCGCCTTCGTCAGCGCCGTCCGGGCGAAGTTTCGGACGCGCCTCGCGGCGCTCGACGCCGCGCTCGAAGGCGGAGCGCGGCCAGACGATGCGAACGACCGCGCCGCCGGCGCCGGCCGGCGCGTTGGCGAGGAAGAGCGCGGCGCCGGAGCGCTCGATCAGCGTCTTGGCGATGAACAGGCCGAGGCCGAAGCCGCCGGCCTCCTCGTCGCTCGCGCGCTTCCCCGGGCCGCGGGTCGTGACATAGGGCTCGCCGGCCCGCAGCAGCACCTCGGGGGCAAATCCCGGGCCGTCGTCGCCGATCTTGAGCCGGACCTCGTCGGCCGACCAGCGCGCCTCGACCTCGACCGCGCCGGCGGCGAAATCGACGGCGTTGTCGAGGATGTTGGCGAGCCCGTAGAGGAGCCCGGGGCTGCGCCGGCACACCGGCTCCGGCCCCTCGCCGCCGGCCTCGACCTTGATTGCGATCTCGGGCGTGCGCTGCGGCTCGACGACCTCCTCGAGGAGGTGGCTGATCGTCATCGTGCCGAGGAAGGCGGGCTCGTCCTGGTCGAGCGAGGTCAGCTTCGCCAGGATGCCGCGGCAGCGCTCGACCTGCTCGCGCAGGAGCTTGAGGTCGTCCGCCACCGGCCCCTCCTTCGGCAGGGCGTGGTCGAGCTCCTTGGCGACGAGGGCGATCGTCGCGAGCGGCGTGCCGAGCTCGTGCGCGGCGGCGGCGGCGAGGCCGTCGAGCTGCGACAGGTGCTGCTCGCGGGCGAGCACCCGCTCGGTCGCGGCGAGCGCCTCGGCGAGCTGGCGCGCTTCCTCGGCGACGCGCCAGGCATAGACGCCGATGAAGGCGACGCCGAGCAGGATCGCGGTCCAGACGCCGGTGACGTAGAGGAACGGCAGCGCCGGCGCCGGCCCGGCCCAGGGCAGCGGCCGGTGGGCGAGCACGAGGATCGAGGCCGAGCCGACCGCAAGGCAGCCGAGCGCCAGCGTGCGGTCGGGCGGCAGCGCCGTCGCCGAGATCAGGACCGGCGCCAGGAACAGCATCGCGAACGGGTTCTGCAGGCCGCCGGTGAGGTAGAGCAGCGCCGCGAGCTGCAGGATGTCGAAGCCGAGGAGGAGCGTCGCCGCGTCCTCGCCGAGCCGGTAGCTCGCCGGATAGCGCAGGCGCAGCCCGAGGTTCAGCGCCGCGGCGGCGGCGATGACGGCAAAGCAGGCCCAGAGCGGCAGCGGGAAGCCGAAGCCGAAATGCACCCCGGCGACGGCGGCGCTCTGCCCGATGACGGCAAGCCAGCGCAGCCGCACCAGCGTATCGAGCCGCAGCCGGCGGGCGTCCTGCGCGAAGACCGTGTGGGCGATCGGGGGCATGGCGTGAGATACGACGGCGGCGGCGGGATTCCTACCGCGACGCCGGCGGTGTCGTCTGGGCGCTCGGAGGCAAGAAGATTCGGGGCCGCTTCGCGGCGAGTCTTGCGCTGGGTCCCGGGTCGCATTCCGCTTTCGCTGCATGCGCCCGGGAAAGCAGTGGAGAGAGCTGCGCCCAAACCCTCAACCGCGCTTTCCCGGAAGCCTGTAACGCAGCGAAGCGGAGTGGAAGGCTATCCGGGACCCAGCGCAAGAACTCGCCGCGAAGCGGCGCCGAATTCATCGTTCGCAGAGGCCTCGCCGGCGCGCCGCATCGTTGCGCCGCCATTGACTCCGGCGGCGCAACGGCAAAGCATGAGCTTCTGTCCCGGACGAGGCGGCGTCGCCTCCGGCGGCCTTGCCCAGAGCGGTTCGTTGCAAGCGGAGGCGCATCGCGGCCGCGCCGATCAGGGCCGCAGCCACGAGGAGGCAGCCATGACGCAGGTCACATCACGGCAGCGATTGTCGCCACGCGTTCGCGGGCTTCTCTGCGGCACTGCCGCCCTCGCGCTGCTTGCCGGCGCATCGTTGCCGGCGCTTGCCGACGAGACCTGCCAGTCGCCCTACATGGCGAAGATCACCGGCGAGGAGGACTACGTCTATGTCTGGACGCTCGGCGTCGAGGGCATGGGCGACGGCTCCGACAAGCTCGTCACCGTCGACGTGCGAAAAGGCTCGCCCACTTTCGGCAAGGCGATCAAGTCGGTCTCGGTCGGCGGGCGCCACGAGGCGCATCACGGCGGCTTTACCGACGACCGGCGCCAGTTCTGGGCCGCCGGCCTGTCGGACTCGAAGATCTTCATCTTCGACGTCGCGAGCGACCCCGCGGCGCCGAAGCTCGTCAAGACCATCGACGACTTCGTCGAGAAGAGCGGCGGCGCCGCCGGCCCGCACGGCGCCTATGCGCTCCCCGGCCGCATGCTGATCCCGAGCCTGTCGAACAAGAGCAAGACCGGGCAGGCGGCGCTCGTCGAGTACTCGAACGACGGCACCTACATCGCGACGCACTGGCTGCCGACCGACAAGGACCCGAAGGGCGCCAAGATCGAGAAGGTCGCCGACGGCTACGGCTACGACGCCCGCATCCTGCCGCGCAAGAACGTCATGCTGACCTCGTCCTTCACCGGGCTCGAGAACTACATGCGGCCGTTCGGCGAGATGGCGAAGGACGCCGAGGCGATGAAGAAGTTCGGCCAGACCATGGTGCTCTGGGACTTCCACGCCCGCCAGCCGAAGCAGGTGCTGCACGTGCCGGGCGTGCCGCTCGAGGTGCGCTGGGCCTGGGGCCCGCACAACAACTACGCCTTCACGACGACGGCGCTGACCTCGAAGATCTGGCTCGTCTACGAGGACGAGGGCGGCGCCTGGAAGGCGAAGGAGGTCGCCGACATCGGCGAGCCGGGCAAGGGGATGATCCCGGTCGACATCAGCCTCTCGGCCGACGACAAGACGCTGTTCGTCGACACCTTCATGGACGGCACGACGCGGGTCTATGACGTCTCCGACCCGCACAAGCCGAAGCAGATCCTCGAGAAGAAGATCGGCGCCCAGCTCAACATGGTGTCGCAGAGCTGGGACGGGAAACGGCTCTACTACACGTCGTCGGTGCTCTCGAACTGGGACAAGACCGGCGCCGACAACGAGCAGTTCCTCAAGGCCTACGCCTGGGACGGCAAGGAGCTCGCGCCCCGCTTCGAGATCGATTTTTCGGCCGAGAAGCTCGGGCGGCCGCACATGATGGCGTTCGGGGCGGCGGCGCTCTACACGCAATAGCGATGGGCGGCGCAGGCCTCGCCGCGGGGCTCGTCGCAATCGCGCTGGCGTCGGTGCCAGTGGCCGGGGCGCATGAGGGGCACGCGCCGCCGCCGGGCGCCGGCGTGCGCTCCCGCTACGCGTTTCCGCTTCCAGCGCCGGGCAGCTACAGCCTGCCGCCGATCAAGGCCGCCGGCGACGGCCGCGTGCTCGACGAGGACGGGCGCGAGCAGGCGCTGCGCCAGCTCCTTCTCGACCGCATAAGCGTCGTCGCCTTCATCTACACGCGCTGCGGCGACCTCTGCCCGGCGGCCTCGCTCGACATGTCGCAGCTGCAGGACCTCGCCGCGAAGGACAGGCGCGTCTCGCGCCGCATGCGCCTCGTGACGATAAGCTTCGACCCCGAGCACGACACGCCGCAGACGATGCGCGACTACGCGGCGCAGTTCCGCTCGGCCGCTGCCGCCGCCCCCGAATGGCTGTTCCTCACCGCGCCCGACCGCGCGGCGCTTGCGCCGGTGCTCGCCGCCTATAACCAGGCGGTCGACGCGAAAGCCGACCCGGCGTCGGCCGGCGGGCCGCTGAGCCACGTCTTCCGCGCCTTCCTGATCGACCGCGCCGGCCAGGTGCGCAACATCTACAGCCTCGATTTCTTCGACCCGAAGCTCGTGCTCAACGACGTGCGCACCCTGCTCCTGGAGGACGGCGCCGGCGCGCGCTCGCGGCGGCGCTCATCTCACACCAACCCTCCCGCTTCCGCCACAAGCGCGAGGTGATGGTCGGCGTCGCCGAACAGCGTGTCGATCATGGTGACGCGCTTGAAGTAGTGGCCGACAGAAAACTCCATCGTCATGCCGACGCCGCCGTGGAGCTGGATCGCCTGCTGGCCGATGAAGCGGCCGGAGCGGCCGATCTGCACCTTCGCGGCGGAGGCCGCCTTGCGGCGCTCGGCGGCGTTCTCGTCCTGCGCCATCATGGTCGCGAACATCGCCATCGAGCGCGCCTGCTCAAGCGCCACGAACATGTCGGCGCCGCGGTGCTGCAGCGCCTGGAAGGAGCCGATCGGCACGCCGAACTGCTTGCGGGTCTTGAGGTAGTCGATGGTGAGCCGGTGCATCTCGCCCATGCCGCCGACGGCCTCGGCGCAAAGCGCCGCGATCGCCTCGTCGACGACGCGCTCGACGAGCGGCAGCGCGTCGTCCGGCGGCCCGATCACCGCCTCCGGCCCGACGCGGACATTCGCGAGCGAGACCTCGGCGGCGCGCTGCCCGTCCTGCGTCGGGTAGCCCCGCCGCGACAGCCCGGGCGCGTCGGCGTCGACGAGGAAAAGCGTGATGCCGCGGCGGTCGCGCCGTCCGCCGGCGGTGCGCGCCGTGACGACGAGCTTGTCCGCCTGGTCGCCATGCACAACGACGCCCTTCTCGCCTTCGAGCACATAGCCCGAGCCGTCGCGCTTTGCCGTCGTCGCGACGTCGAACAGGTCGTGGCGCGACTGGCGCTCGGTGTGCGCGAAGGCAAGCGTCAGCTCGCCGGCGGCGATCCGCGGGATCAGCTCGGCGCGCTGCGCGTCGCTCGCGCCATGGCGCAGGAAGCCGCCGCCGAGGATGACGGTCGCGAGATAGGGCTCTAGCGCGAGCGCGCGCCCGAACGCCTCCATGACGATCATGGTCTCGACCGCGCCGCCGCCGAAGCCGCCATGCTCCTCGGCGAAGGGCAGCCCGAGCAAGCCGAGCTCGGCATACTGCCGCCACACGGAGCGGCTGAAACCCTCGGGCTCCTGCGCGTAGCGCCGCCGGTCCTCGAAGGCATAGCGGTCGGCGACGAGCCGGTCGACGCTCTCCTTCAGGAGCCGCTGTTCGTCGGTGAGATCGAAATCCATCCCGTCCCCTGTTCAACTGGTCGTCCCGGAAGCTGCGCAGCGGCTATCCGGGATCCATAGCGCCGGCGCGTGTCGTGGATCCCGGCTCTCCGCTTCGCTCCGGCCGGGATGACCGCGCATGTTTCAAAGCCCCAGTATCGCCTTGGCGATGATGTTCCGCTGGATCTCGTTCGAGCCGCCGTAGATCGAGATCTTGCGCCAGTTGAAATAGGTCGGCGCGACGGAGCCGGCCCAGTCGGGGCCGATCGGCGGCTCGTTCTGGCCGTGCTCGGGCTCGTCCTGGTAGGGCAGGGCGTAGGGACCGACCACCTCCATCAAGAGCTCGGTCGTCGCCTGCTGGATCTCCGAGCCCTTGATCTTGAGGATCGAAGAGGCAGGATCCGGCTTGCCCTTCTCGCGATGGCGCTCGGCGGCGACGACGCGCAGCTGCGTCATCTCCAGCGCCTTGAGCTCGATCTCGACCGCGGCGAGCTTCTCGCGAAAGCGGGTCGTCTCGATCAGCGGCACCTCGCCGATGCGCTCGAGCCGGGCGAGCTCCTTGATGCGGCGCAGGCGCTCCTTCGAGACGCCGACGCGGGCGATGCCGACGCGCTCGTTGCCGAGCAGGAACTTGGCGTAGTCCCAGCCCTTGTTCTCCTGCCCGACGAGGTTCTCGGCCGGCACGCGCACGTCGTCGAGGAAGACCTCGTTGACCTCCTCGCCGCCGTCGATGGTGCGGATCGGGCGCACCGTGATGCCGGGCGTCTTCATGTCGATGAGGAGGAAGGAGATGCCCTCCTGCTTCTTTACCGCCATGTCGGTGCGGGCGAGCACGAAGATCCAGTCGGCGTATTGCCCGAGCGTCGTCCAGGTCTTCTGGCCGGTGACGACGTAGGCGTCGCCGTCGCGCTTCGCCGTCGTCTTGAGCGAGGCGAGGTCGGAGCCGGAGCCGGGCTCGGAGAAGCCCTGGCACCACCAGTCGTCGAGATTGGCGATGCGCGGCAGGAAGCGGCGCTTCTGCGCCTCCGAGCCGAAGGCGATGATCACCGGCCCGACCATGCTGACGCCGAACGGCAGCGGCGAGGGCGCCGGCGCCTGCTGCATCTCGTCCTGGAAGATGTACTGCCGCACCGGGTCCCAGCCGGTGCCGCCCCATTCGACCGGCCAGTGCGGCACCGCCCAGCCCTTGGCGTTGAGGATCCGCGTCCACTCGACGAGCTCGTCCTTCGAGGCGTGGTGGCCCATGATGAGCTTGTCGCGGATGCGCGCCGGCAGCGCGGTGCGGAAGAATTCGCGGACTTCCTCGCGGAAGGCGGTCTCCTCGGGGGTGAAGCGGAGGTCCATGGGGGGGCTCCTTTTCTTGTTCAGTGTTGTCTCACAAAGCGGGTCGTCCCGGGCGAAGCGCAGCGAAGACCCGGACCCACTCCCGCGCGCCGGCGCTGTGGATCCCGGCTCTCCGCTTCGCTTCGGCCGGGATGACCCGGAAAAGGATGGAACAGGAGCTCACGACGCCTCGCGCAGCGCCGCCTTCGCGCGCTCCTCCTCGACGAGCTCCTTCTTCGAGAGCTTGCCGACGGCGGTGCGCGGGAGGTGGTCGCGGATCTCGAGCGCCGCCGGCATCTCGTGGCGGCCGATCTTGTCCGCGAGAAACGCGCGCAGCGCCTCGAGCGTCAGCGGCGGGCTGCCCTCGCGCAGCTTGACGAAGGCCTTTGCGGCCTCGCCGCGATAGGCGTCGGGCACGCTGACGACGATCGCCTCCTCGACGTCCGGGTGCTCGTAGACCGCCTCCTCGATCACCCGCGGATAGACGTTGAAGCCGCCCGAGATGATCATGTCCTTCTTGCGGTCGACGAGGAAGAAGTAGCCGTCCTCGTCCATGTGGCCGATGTCGCCGGTGAGGAACCAGCCGTCGACGAAGGCCGCCGCCGTCTCCTCGGGCCGGTTCCAGTAGCCCTTCATGACGTTCCTGGCCCGGATCGCGATCTCGCCCTTCTGGTTCGGCCCGAGCTCCAGGCGGGGGTCGTCGAGCGCGCGGATGCCCATCTCGATGCCGGGCAGCGGCACGCCCATCGAGCCGGGCTTGCCCGGGCCGTCGAGCGGCAGGTTGGTGCCGGCAGGCGCGGTCTCGGTCATGCCCCAGCCGCCGCCGAGCTTGTGGCCGGTGAGGCGCTCGAAGCGGGCCCCGACCTCGACCGGCAGCGAGGCGCCCCCGGAGCCGCAGAAGCGCAGCGAGGACAGGTCGCGGCTCTCGATGCCGGGGTGGTTCGCGAGCGCGATCCACATCGTCGGCACGCCCGGGAAGGAGGTGGCGCGCCGGACCTCGATGTCGCTGAGGATCGCTTCGGCGTCGAACTTCTCGCGCAGCAGCATCTCGTTGCCGTGCTTGACCTGGCGCAG
>JAJKJG010000405.1 GCA_021154065.1 Methylobacterium sp. | reverse complement strand
CGCGCCCTCGGCGAAGAGGCCATTCGCACGACCGTGCGACGGCGGCAGGAAGTCACGATAGGTGTCGTCGAGGATGAGCCACAGCCCGCGCCGGCGGCACAGATCCGCGAAGGCGTGGATGACGCGCTCCGGATAGACCGCGCCGGTCGGATTGTTCGGCGTGACGAGCACGATCGCGCGGGTTCGCGCGTCGATCAGACGCCCGGCCTCGTCCGGGTCGGGCACGAAGCCTGCTTGCGGATCGCAAGGCAGCGGCCGCGCCGCGATGCCGAGCATCCGCGCCGTCATCTCGTGATTGAAGTACCAGGGCGATGGCAGGAGCACCGCGTCGCCGGCCTTCGCGACGAGCATCAGCGCGGCGACGAAACCCATGTTGCAGCCGGCCGTGATGGCGACGTTGGCGGCCGCGATGTCGCCGCCGGAGAGCGCCGCGAGATGCCCGGCATAGGCGGCACGCAGGTCGGCGTCGCCGGCGATCGGGCCGTAGCGCGCGACGTCGACGCTCGCCGCGGCCTCGACGAGCCGGGCCATGAAATCGGGATGCGGCGGATGCCCAGGCACCGCCTGCGACATGTTGATCAGCGGGCCGTGCGCGCCGCCGTAGCGCTGGACCCAGCCCTGCGCCGCCGGGATCGGCGGTGTGCCGGTGTCGGCGACGAGGGGGTTGATCGCGGAACGCGAGGCTGCGGGCGCGTCCATCACTCGAACGACAGCTGGACCTTCATCGCCTTCGAGCGGTCGGCGGCGTGCTCGAACGCCTTCACGGCCTCGCGCACCGGCATCACGTCGGTCAAGAGCGGCGAAGGATCGATGCGGCCCTGCGCGATGGCGTCGACCGCCCAGTCGAACTCCTTGTCGAAGCGGAAGGTGCCGCGCAGATCGACCTCCTTGGCGACGAGCACGTTGAGCATCAGGCTCGCCTCGCCGCCGATCCCGATCAGCACCACGATCGCGGCCGGGCGCACGCATTCGATGCCCTGGCGCAAGGCCGCCGGGTTGCCCGAGACCTCGAACATCACGTCGAAGTAGCCCTTGTCGGCGTGGAAGCGCTTCATCGTCTCGCCGTCCTTGGCGACGTTCACCGCCGCGTCGGCGCCGATCTTTCGCGCCAGCGACAGGGGCGCGTCGGCGACGTCGGTGATGACGATCTCGGCGGCGCCGGCGCTGCGTGCGGCGAGGAGCGTCAGCATGCCGATCGGCCCGGCGCCGGTGATCAGCACCTTCCGGCCGAGCAGCGCGCCGGCGCGGTTGACGGCGTGCAGGCACACCGCGAGCGGCTCGCCGAAGGCCGCCTTCTCGAGCGGCAGGTCGGCCGGCACCTTCACGCATTGGCGCTCCTCGGCGACGAGCCGCTGGCGGAAGCCGCCCTGCACGTGCGGGAAGCGCATGGCGCTGCCGTAGAACAGCATGTTGAGGCAATGGCGCGAGAGGCCCTCGAGGCAGTAGCGGCAGGCGTTGCAGGGCCGGCTCGGATTGACCGCGACCTTGTCGCCCGGCCGCACCTTGTCGACGAGCGTGCCGACCGCCGTCACCGTGCCGGCGATCTCGTGCCCGAGCACCATCGGCTCCTTGATCCTGATCGTGCCGAAGCCGCCGTCCTGGTAATAGTGCAAATCCGAGCCGCAGATGCCGCCTGCCGCGATGCGCACCTCGACGTCGCTCGGCCCGAGCGCCGGCACCTCGGTCTCTTCCAGCCTGAGGTCCCGCGACCCGTGGATGACGACGGCGAGCGACATGGCGGCCTCCCCTTGCGCTGGGCTTAAGGCGCACCGCGCCGCACCGCAACCGGCGCTTCTGCGAGCCTACCTCCCTGTCATCCCGGAAGCCGCGGCACGCGGCCATCCGGGACCCACAGCGCCGGCGCGTGGGCATGGGTCCCGGCTCTCCGCTCCGCTTCGGCCGGGACGACCCGCGTTGGGTGCTCGACAATGCGGCGGCAGATTGTACTAAGGCCTCCTCCCGCATGGAGGCTCACGATGCCCGGCCCGTCCTTCGACCTCTCCGGCAGAACCGCCCTCGTCACCGGCGGCGGCTCGGGGCTTGGCCTCGCCATGGCCGAGGGGCTCGCGGCAGCGGGCGCCGCGGTGGTGGTGGTCGGGCGCGACAAGGGCAAGCTCGAAGCCGGCGCGAAGGCCATCGGCGCCGCCGGTGCCGAGGTGTGCGACCTCCTCGACCGCGCCGCGATCGCGCCGCTCGTCGCGCGCGTCGAGCGCGCGCACGGGCCGGTCGAGATCCTGGTCAACAACGCCGGCATCCAGCACCGCGCGCCGATCCAGGATTTCCCGGCCGAGGCCTGGGACCGCATGATCGCGACGCATCTGTCGGCGCCGTTCTTCCTTGCCCAGGCGGTCGCGCCCGGCATGATCGCGCGGCGCCGCGGCAAGATCATCAACACGCTCTCGGTCACGTCCGAGCTCGGGCGGCCGACGATCATCCCCTATGCCTCGGCGAAGGGCGGCTTGCGCATGCTGACGCGGGGGCTCGCGGTCGAGCTCGGGCCGCACAACATCCAGGTCAACGGCATTGGGCCCGGCTACTTCACTACCGAGATGAACCGCGCGCTGATCGACAACCCGGAGTTCGACGCCTGGGTCAAGAAGCGCACGCCCGCCGGCCGCTGGGGCGACCCATCGGAGCTCGCCGGCGCCGCCGTGTTCCTCGCCTCGCCCGCGGCCGACTACGTCACCGGCCAGGTGATCTTCGTCGACGGCGGGTTCACGGCGTCGATGTGAGTCAACATTGACTCCGTCGGGGCGGCCCGCCATCCCGCTCGCATGGCAGAGGCACGCCTTCTCCATCACCGCACCGGCACGCTGACGCCTGGCGGGCGCACGCTCGTCATGGGCGTCGTCAACGTGACGCCGGATTCGTTCTCGGATGGGGGCGTGCATTTCCGTCCCGAGGACGCGGTGGCCGGTGCGCTGCGCCTCGCGGCTGAGGGCGCCGACATCCTCGACATCGGCGGCGAGTCGACGCGGCCGGGCTACAGCGGGATATCGCCCGAGGAGGAATGGCGGCGCGTGCGGCCGGTGCTCGAGGGGCTGGCGCGCTCGGAGAAGGCGCTGCCGCCGCTGTCGATCGACACCACCAAGGCCGAGGTCGCGCGCCGCGCGCTCGCCGCCGGCGCCGCGATCGTCAACGACATCTGGGGCTTCCAGCGCGACCGGGAGCTTGCCGCTGTCGTCGCTGAGGCCGGCGCCGCCGCGGTCGTGATGCACAACCGCGAACGCCGCGACGACGCGATCGACATCATCGACGACATGCTGCGCTTCTTCGAGCGCTCGCTCGGCGTCGCGCGCGGCGCCGGCGTGCCGGATAACCGCATCGTGCTCGATCCCGGCATCGGCTTCGGCAAGACGCATCGGCAGGAGTTCGAGGCCATGGCGGCGCTGCCGCGACTGAAGGCGCTCGGCTTCCCGGTGCTCCTCGGCGTGTCGCGGAAATCCTTCATCGGCCGCCTGTTCGATCCGGCGCCGGCGATGGCCGAACGGCTTACCGGCACGATCGCCGCGAACGCCTTCGGCGTCCTTCACGGCGCCGACATCGTCCGCGTGCACGACGTCGCCGCGCACGTGCAGGCGCTTGCGGTCCTCGCTGCGCTGAAGGCGGCGGCGTGAGCGACCGCATCCTCATCCGCGACTTGCAGGTCTTCGCCCGCCACGGCGTCCTCCCCGAGGAGGGGCGCCTCGGCCAGCGCTTTGCGCTCGACGTCACCGCGCACCTCGATCTGAGGGCGGCGGGCGAGAGCGACGACTATGGCAAGACCGTCGGATACGACGCGCTCGCGAGGCTCGCGATCGAGACCTTCACGGCGAAGCGCTATTCGCTCATCGAAGCCGCCGCCGAGGCGGTCGCGCAAGCCGCGCTCGCGCGCTTCCCGGCGATCGAGCGGATCGAGGTCGAAATCCGCAAGCCGGCGGCGCCGATCGACGCCGTGTTCGCTTTCGTCGGCGTGCGCATCGAGCGCAGCCGCGGTGGTTGAGGTTCTGCTCGGGCTCGG
Source organism: Methylobacterium sp. (assembly GCA_021154065.1). The sequence goes on along the minus strand of JAJKJG010000405.1, from coordinate 5,078 downwards.
CGGCAATCTCGGCGATCCGGCCGCGACGATCGAGGCGGCGCTGACGCGGCTCGACGCTGGCGGCCTGCGCATCCTGCGCCGCTCCGGCTTCTACCGCACGGCGCCGTGGGGCGTGCCCGACCAGCCGGATTTCGTGAACCTCTGCGCCGCCGCCGAGACGGCGCTGTCGCCGCAAGCGCTCTTGGCGCTGATCCACCGCATTGAGGCGGATCTCGGCCGCGAGCGCCGCGAGCGCTGGGGGCCGCGCCCGATCGACATCGACATCCTGACCTATGGCGACGCGGCGGTGGACGAGCCCGGGCTCACCATCCCGCACCCGCGCCTCACCGAGCGCGCCTTCGTGCTCGTGCCGCTCGCCGAGATCGCGGCTGACGTCGCGATCGCAGGGAAGACGGTGCGCGCGTGGGCCGAAGCGATCGATCGGAGCGGCGTGTCTCCGTCCGGCCTACCGGCCGCGTGAGACGATCTCGCGCTCGCGATGGACCGCCGGGCGGACCGGCAGGCGGCCGGTCTTGCGTCGGGTGAGGAAGCGCGGACGACGCCCGTTCAGAGCCCCGCGGCGCCGGCGGATGCGGATCTCGCCAAGCCGAAGCCGGCCGATCTGCGGGTAGGGCATGTCGTAGCTGCCGTCGCTGCGCCGGATGAGGAGCGGCAGCCCGGAATCGGCGCCGGCTCGGCGCCACACCGCGACCGCGTCCTCATCCGAGAACGCGCCGAGGCCGAGAAGCGTGTCGCCATAGGCATCGACGAGCGCGATCGCGAAGCGTTCCGCCGCGCCGTCCTCGCAATCGAGGCGCAACGCGACCGCCGCCGGCACGGCCGCGGCGCAGGCGATCGCGGGCGAGAACAAGCCGCGGATCGCGGTCGGTGAAAGATCGTCGGGGAGTATCGAGGCATCGGGGCCGCTCTCGTCGCGAGAAGCGGCCCCGGCCCTCGGCATGGCGCCTGTCATTCTGTCCGAGCCCTGTTCGGCTGACGGCGACCTCTGATGGGTCGCTCGCCTTGAGCCGGACTATCGCCGTGAAGCCGTGCGCAAGCGCTTAAGAGCGACGGTTAAACGCCGGTTGCCGCGCCCGTTTCAATGCGGATGCTGAACGGAAGCTTGCCCGGATCGGAGGTTGACCGGTATACGGGATTTCCGTATAGATACTGGCGATGTTCGCGCCGCGGGAGTTCGAGTGGGACGAGGCGAAGGAAGCGAGCAATCGCACAAAGCAAGGAATCTCCTTTGCGGCGGCGACCCGAGTGTTCGGAGACCCCCGGCGGATTGATTACGACGCGTCGCGGGCTGGTGACGGCGAGGCTCGGCGCAAAGTTGTCGGGCGGATCGGAAACCGGCTGTGCACGGTTGTCTACACAATCCGGGGGGCGGCCTGTCGAGTCATCTCGGCGCGACGTGCAAACAGCTCGGAAAGGCGGCTCTATGACGATCGTGCGCTACAAGCCTGACCCTAAGAACCCGGCTCGACTCACCCCCGACGAGGAGGCGTTTCAAGACGCTCTCACGGAGGAGGATATCGAGCGGCTCGCCCGCGAAGATCCGGACAATCCTCCCTCTACCGAGGAGGAGCTTGCTCGCGGCGTCGCGGCGCGCGACGTGCGGCTTGCGCGCGAGAAGACCGGCCTCTCCCAGAGCCAGTTCGCGAAGCGCTATCGCATCAATCTCGCCCGGCTGCGCGACGTCGAGCAGGGGCGGACGATGCCCGACTCGGCCTTCCTCGCCTATATCCGGGTCATCCACCGCGAGCCGGAAGCGGTCGATCGCGCCCTGAACGCGGCCTAACCTCTCGGCCAGTCATGGATCTTCGACAAGACCTCGCCTTCGCGCTCATGCCTGCCGTCCGCGAGGCCGCGCGCGAGGCCGGCCGGATCGCCTGCAGCTATTTCCGGCGCGGCGGGAAGACGACCGCGCGGGTCTGGTCGAAGCACGGCGGCTCGCCGGTGACCGAGGCCGACGTCGCGGTCGACTCCTTCCTCAAGGTGCGCCTCATCGAGGCTCTTCCCGACGCCGCCTGGCTGTCGGAGGAGACGACGGACGATCCGGCGCGCCTTTGCGCGCCGCGGCTGTGGATCGTCGACCCGATCGACGGCACACGCGCCTTTCTGTCCGGCCACCCCGACTGGTCGATCGCGATCGCTCTCCTGGTCGTCGGCGAGCCGGTGCTGGGGATCGTCCATGCCCCGGCCCACGGCCTTCTCTACGAGGCCTGCCGCGGTGGCGGCGCCTTCCGCGACAGCGCCGCGATCTCGGCCTCGGCGCGAGCCGAGCTCGCCGGCGCGCGCGTCGCCGGACCGAAGCCGCTGATCGACCGGCTGCAGCGCACCGCCGGACCGCTGAGCCCGGTCGAGCGGATTCCGTCCCTTGCGCTGCGCCTCGTGCGCGTCGCCGAGGGCGCGGTCGATCTCGGTCTCGTGTCCGCAAATTCTCGCGATTGGGATATTGCCGCCGCCGACGTCATCCTGGCCGAAGCCGGTGGCCGGCTCTCGACCTTCGCGGGCGCGCGGCCGCGCTACAATCGCTCCGAGCCGGTCCATGGCGAGCTCCTCGCTGCGCCCGCCGGGTTGCATCCGCGGCTTATCGAGGCCATGACGGACTGAAGAGCCCGAAGGGCCAGGGGCGCCGTCGCGCGCCGTCGCGGGAGCACTCCACGATGACCGAGACCAAACCGAAGAAGCAGCTGCCGCACCTCGTCTTCGGCGGCGAGATCGAGGACCTCGCCGGCACCGCCTTCCGGGACCTGTCGAAGCTCGACATCGTCGGCATCTATCCGGACTACGCCAGCGCCCATTCGGCCTGGAAGGCGAAGGCGCAGGCGACCGTCGACAACGCCCATATGCGCTACTTCATCGTCCACCTGCATCGGCTGCTCGATCCGGGCGCGGCTTGACAAGCCCACGCGATGCAATGGCTCAAGCGCCTGAGCCGCACGCGCGCGGTCCGCGAGATGCTGGGCTTCGGGTCCGCGCGCTATCTCGGCCTCGTCCGGCGCACCAACCGCTGGGTCATGGAGCCGGAAAACGCCTATGATCGCATCGGGCCGATGATGCCGGTCATCGCCGCCATGTGGCATGGCCAGCACTTCATGATCCATTTCGCCAAGCGCCCGCAGGACCCCGCCGCGAGCCTCGTGTCGCGCTCTGGCGACGGCGAGCTGAACGCGATCGCGCTTCGGCATCTCGGCGTGCGTGCCATCCGCGGCTCCGGCGCCCGCGGCCGCGACGTGCGCGAGAAGGGCGGCGTCGCGGCGACCCGCGAGATGGTGCGCGCGCTCGCAAACGGCGAGATGGTGGTGCTGACCGCCGACGTGCCGAAGATCGCGCGCGTCTGCGGCGAGGGCATCGTGATGCTGGCGAAGCTTTCGGGCCGGCCGATCGTGCCGGTCGCGGTCGTGACGAGCCGCCGCTTCGTGCTGCGGAACTGGGACCGCTCGACCTTGGGCAAGCCCTTCGGCCGCGGCGCGATGGTGCTCGGCGAGCCGGTTTTCGTCGCCGCCGACGCCGACGAGCGCGCCGTCGAGGAGGCCCGCCGCGCCGTCGAGCGCGAGCTCGACCGCGTGCATGCGCGCGCCTACGCGCTCGTCGGCACGACCGACCCCGGCGCGGCGCTGAAAGCCGCGCCCGCGGAACGGGCCGCATGAGGCCGCGGCTGCCGCTGCCGCTGCGCCTCTATCGCGGCGGGCTCATCGCGCTCGAGCCGGTCGCCGCCGCTGTCCTTTTGTGGCGCATGCGCCGCGGCAAGGAGGACCGGGAGCGCCTCGGCGAGCGGCGCGGCATCCCGGGGCGGCAGCGCCCGCATGGCGGCCTCGCCTGGCTGCACGGGGCGAGCATCGGCGAGACCCTCGCGCTCATGCCGGTGGTCGAGCACCTGATCCGGCGTGGGCTGCATGTCCTCGTCACCTCGGGGACGCGGACTTCGGCCGAGCTCGTTGCCCGCCGCCTGCCGCCGGGCGCCGCGCACCAATTCGTGCCGGTCGACGCGCCGCGCTATATCCGTCGCTTCCTCGACCACTGGACGCCGGACATCGCGCTCGTCGCCGAGTCCGAGATCTGGCCGAATACCATCCTCGAGCTCGATCGGCGCGGCATCCCGCTCATCCTCGTCAACGGGCGCATGTCGGAGCGCTCGTTCCGGCGCTGGTCGCGCCTGCCGCACGTCGCGCGCGCGCTCCTCGACCGCTTCGCACTCTGCCTCGCCCAAAGCCAGGCCGACGCCGAGCGGCTCTTCCGGCTCGGCGCGCCGCGGATCGGGGTTGCCGGCAACCTCAAATTCGACGCGAGCCCGCCGCCCGCCGATGCCCGCGCCCTCGCCCAACTCTCCGGCCTGCTCTCGGGCAGGCCGGTCTGGGTCGCGGCGAGCACCCATGCCGGCGAAGAGGCGCATGCGATCGCAAGCCACCAGGCGCTTGCCGGGCACTTCCCAGGCCTCCTCACCGTGATCGTGCCGCGCCATCCCCAGCGCGGCGCGGAGATTGCCGATCTCGCCCGTTTTGCCGGGCTTGAGGTGGCGCGGCGCTCGGCCGACGGCGAGCCCGAGCGGACGACCGAGCTCTACGTCGTCGACACCATCGGCGAGCTCGGCCTGTTCTACCGGCTCGCGCCGCTCGTCTTCATGGGCGGCTCGCTCGTGCCGCATGGCGGCCAGAACCCGATCGAGCCGGCAAAGCTCGGCGCGGCGATCCTGCACGGCCCGCACGTCCACAACTTCACCGACGTCTACGCCGCCCTCGACGGCGCCGGCGGCGCTCTGCCGGTCGCCGACGGCCAGAACCTGACCTACGCCCTCTATGAGCTGTTCTCCGATCCCGGCGTGATGCGCGACATGGCTCGCGCCGCGGCCGGCGCGGTCGAGGGCCTCGGCGGGGCGCTCGGCCGCACCGTGCAGGCGATCGAGCCCTTCATCGCGCAGATGAAGCTGGAGGAGTACTGATGCGCGCGCCGGCCTTCTGGCGCGCCCCTCAACCGACGCTTGCCGCGCAGCTGCTTCGCCCGGCAGCGGCCCTGTACGGCGGGATCGCGGCGCGGCGGATGCGGCGCCCGGGCGAACGGGCGTCGGTGCCGGTGATCTGCGTCGGCAACTT
>JAJKJG010000404.1 GCA_021154065.1 Methylobacterium sp. | reverse complement strand
TCCCCGGAAGCGGCGCGCTTGGCCGGCAGCACGAACAGGTCGGCATCCCGCAGGAGCACGATCACCTCGGGCTGGGGCTTGGGGCCGAGAAACGCCACCTTGGCGGCGATCCCGTTCGCCTTCGCCTTGGACTTCAGGGCGGATAGCCCTTCGCCGCCGCCCACATGGGCGAAGCGCCAATGGAGATCGCCCGGCAGCGCGGCGAGCGCCTGCAAAAGGTCGTCAAAGCCTTTTTTCGGGACGGCCCGCCCGACTGAAACGATGCGGACGAGATCGGCCGCGTCCGATCCGTCGCGCTCAGGCCGCGCGTCCGGCGGAGGCGGGAAGCGGGCGAGGTCGAGGCCGTGATAGGCGAGCGTCACGCGCTCGGGCGAAGGAGCGAGCGCCTGGAGATGCTTCAACCCTTGCGCCGTGCAAGTCACGCCCCACAGGCTCTCGGCCATCTTCTCGCGCTTTTCCCAGCCCGGCGTCGTCCAGATGTCCTTGGCGTGAGCCGAAAAGGTCCAGGTCCGGCCGGTAAGCAGCGCCGCGTAACGCACGACGGAGGCCGGCGTGTGCAGGTAATGCACATGCAGATGCGCGACCGCCGGCGGGAGTTCGCCCGCGAGGACGCAAGCCTGGCCGAAGCGCCGGATGCGGTTCGGAGTCGGATCGCGGACGAGGTCGCGCCAGAAGACGCGGGCGAGATGCTGGAAGCGCGGCTGCCGCAGGCCCCACAAGAAGCCGCGCAGGACGCGCAGCGGCTCCCGATGCAGATACTCCGGCAGGTATTTGACGCGCGCCCGGATGCGCCTGTGCATCGGGTGGACGGCTTTTTCGGTCGGATGCCGGAGCGACCAGATTTCCAGCGGAACCCGGCGGGTTTCGAGGCCGAGGATCTCCTGCGCGATGAAGGTTTCGGACAGCCTTGGATAGCCTTTGACGACGACGGCGATCCGTCTCGGGCCTCCGGCGCCGCGCATGACGGCCCTTTACTCGGCCGCCTGGCGCAGAGCCGACGCCGGCCGGAGCGCCGCGGCGAAGCGCGCGCGAACGACCTCGAGCCCGTCCAGAAGGCCCGGAACCACGATCGCGGACGGCCGCGGCTGATCCGGCAGGGCGCTGAGCGCCGCCGCCATGCGCGCCGGATCGCGGCCGCCGGCGTCCTCGCGCAGCATGCGCACGAGCCCGCGCCGCTCGGCCTCGACCGCGCGGATGCATTGTTCCAGCCGCGGGCGGGTGCGCGGCACGATCAGGGCCGGTTTGTCGAGCGAGAGGATTTCGCAGAACGTGTTGTAGCCGCCCATCGCGACCACCGCGGCGGCTTTCTGCATCAAAAACTCGATCTTGCTGTCGAAGGCGATCGCGTCGAGCTTCGGATGGCGGTTGATGCGCTCCAGGAAGCCGCGCCGGCGGTCGCGGTTAATGAACGGGCCGAAGACGATCAGCGCGGGCAGGGGGGCGGGTTCGGCCTCGTAGGCCGAGACCACCCAATCGATGAGGTCGTCGCCGTCGCCTCCGCCGCCCGTGGTGACGAGAATGAAGGGTGAGCGCGTGAGCTTCGGGTAGCGCGTCAGGGATGCGGTCTGGGGCAAGTCGCGCCGCAGATAGCCGGTGTACGTGATGCGCGCCTCCGTCTCGGCCGGGAGCCCGAGCGCCGCGAGCGGCTCGTAAATCTCGCGCAAGCCGTAAACCCAGATCTCGTCGTAGAAGCGGCGGAGCGCGTCCGTGGCGCCTTTGCGCTCCCACTCCGGCGCCAGCAGGGACGGCTCGTCCAGCACGTCGCGGACGCCGAGCACGCAGCGGCATCCGCGCGCGCGCAGTCGGTCCAGGGCGGCTGCGATTTCGCCGCGGAAGCCCGTCGGCTCCTTGTCGACGATGAAGAGGTCGGGCGCGAAGGTCTCGGCCGTCTGCCGGATGATCGCCTCGCGCAGGCCCACCGCCTCGTCGATCGACACGTTGAGATGGAGGCTGCGGTAGTCGCCGTCCGGCAGCTTCGTCACGCCGGGAAGGCGCACGTGGTCGACGCCGCGGCCGAACTCGAAGCTGCCGATCACCGGCGAGCCCGAGAGAATCACCACCGAGACGCCGGGCCGCGCCCTGGCCAGCGCGTTCGCGATGGCGCGCGACCGGCGCATGTGGCCCAGGCCGAAGGTGTCATGGCTGTAGATCAGGACGCGCCCGCCGTCCCGATGCGGTTGGACCGCCCCGGATGAACCCAGGCGCGCGGGCCTGTCCGGGTCAAATAGGTCGGATCGCGATCCCACGGCCGCTCCTCGGCTGTCGCGCGCTGGCGCATCGTTCTACCACGCTCAAGCTGCCGGCGCGCTCACTTTCCGACCGCTCCGGCGTTCATTTTCTTCACCGCACGACAGAAAGCCAGGGTTGGGGTAATCTGCCGGGGATGGACAAAAGCCTGTTCCGTTACATCTGGCGCCACTCGAAGCGCGACCAACTGATCATCTGTCTGGTCGTTTTCGCGTCGCTGCCCTTCTACTTCGCGTCGCTCGACTTGCCGAAGCGCATCGTCAACGAGGCGATCCAGGGCCGGCCGTTCGAGAACGGCCGGACGACGGCCCGGTTTCTCGACCTCGCCCTCCCCCTGCCGGACTGGTTCGGCGGCCGGGTTCAACTGTTCGAAGGATTCGAGGTCGATCGCTTCACGCTGCTGTTCGGCCTGTCGGGCCTGTTTCTGTTCTTCGTTCTCGTCAACGGCGCCTTCAAGTACTGGATCAACGTCGCCAAGGGCGCCTTGGGCGAGCGCATGCTGCGGCGCCTGCGCTTCGACCTGTTCAGCCTTCTGTTGCGCTTCACGCCCGAGACCCTGCGGACGGTCAAGTCGTCGGAAGCCGCGACCATCATCAAGGACGAGGTCGAGCCGATCGGCGCGTTCATCGGCGACGCCTTCGTGCTGCCGGTCTTCCTCGGCACGCAAGCCGCGACTGCGCTCCTGTTCATCTTCCTGCAAAATCTCTGGCTCGGCATCCTGGCGGGGGCGGTCGTCGCCGTTCAGATGGCTTTCATCCCGCGGCTGCGGCGCCAGCTCTTGCGGCTCTCCCGGCAGCGCCAAGTCGCCTCGCGGCGGCTCGCCGGGCGGGTCAGCGAGGTGGTCGACGGCATCGAGGCCGTTCACGTCCACGACACCGCGTCCTGGGAACGGGCCGAGATCGGCCACCGCCTGTACGAACTCTTCGACCTGCGCTTCCGCATCTACAAGCGGAAGTTCATGGTCAAGTTTTTGAACAACCTTCTGGCGCAAATGACGCCGTTCTTCTTCTACGCGGTCGGCGGCTATTTCGCGTTGAAGGGCCGGCTCGACATCGGCCAGCTCGTGGCCGTGATCGCGGCGTACCGGGAATTGCCGCCGCCACTGAAAGAGCTGATCGACTGGGATCAGCAGCGCCTCGACGTGCAGGTCAAATACGATCAGGTCGTCCAGTACTTCGCCGCCGAAAAGCTGTTGCCGGCCGACGAGCCCGAGGCGATCGAGGCGGACGATGCGCCGCTGGCCGGGCTTCTCACCGTGGAAAACCTGCGGGTGCTGGACGCGCATGGCGCGCCCGTCATCGACGCCGCGGCGCTGACCCTCGCGCTTCCGGCCCGGATCGCCCTCGTCGGCGACGGCGGACCCGCGGCCGGAGCTTTCGCCCGGATCGTCGCGCGCCGCCGCGCGGCCTACGAAGGCGTCGTCGCGATCGGCGCGCGCAACCTGGCCGACCTGCCGCGCGCCGTCGTCGGGCGGCGCATCGCGTATGCCGGCGTCGAGCCGACCCTGTTTCCGGGAACGCTCCGGGACAACCTCGTCTACGGCCTTCGCCGGAGACCTCTCGAATCGCTGGATGCGGAAGGCCGCGAGGCGCTGCGGCGCATCGCCGAGGCGCAGCGCACCGGCAACCCGATCGAAAGCGTCGCGGGTCCCTGGATCGACCATGACCGCGCGGGCGCCCGGGACCGCGACGATCTCGACCGCATCCTTCTCGACCTGCTCAAGCGCATGGGGCTCGAGGATGACGTTTACCGGTTCGGCCTGTCCGGCACGGTCCATCCCGAACGGCAGCCCGATCTCGCGCGGCACGTGATCGAGGCGCGTCGGCGCCTGCGGGACAGGCTTGACGCCGAACGCATGGCCGACCTCGTCGACCCGTTCGATGAGGCGCGCTACAGCCGCCAGGCCACGGTCGCCGAAAACCTCCTCTTCGGAGCCCCGACCTCCCGGGCGCTGATGGGGCGCGAACTCGCCGAGCACCGCCTGTTCCGGCAGGCGTTGGAGCGCGAAAGCCTGACCCGGCCGCTTGTCGCGATGGGCGCGCGCATCGCCGAAACCATGATCGAAATCTTCCGCGACGTTTCGCCGGGCCACCCGCTCTTCGAGCAGTTCTCCTTCATCGGCGCGGACGAACTGCCGGAATACGAGGCGATCCTCAGCCGCCGCGCCGGACGGGCCGGCGGGCAGGGCGGCGAGCGTCCGCCGGTCTTCGCTTTGCCCCATGGGATCACGCGGCTCATCGGCCTGTCCCTCGGCTACATCGAGCCGCGCCACCGGCTGGGCTTGCTCGACGACGGCCTGATGCTGCGCCTCGTGGCCGCCCGCGCGCGCATCCGCGCCACGCTCGGCCGCTCGCGCCACCCGGGGGTGGCGTTCTACGACCCGGAGCGGGTGTGCGCCGCGGCTCCGTTGCGCGACAACCTTCTGTTCGGGCGCGTCAACCAGGGCATCGCCGACGCGCCGACGCGGGTCGCCGCGGCGATCGCGGCCGTGATCGACGAACTCGGGATGAGGGATGAAATCGAAATCCTCGGGCTCGATCACCAGGTCGGCCCCGCGGGCCGGCTGCTCACGGCGCAGCAGCGGGCCAGCGTCAGCCTGATCCGCTGCCTGGTGAAACGCCCGGACCTTCTGGTGATCGACGGCGCCCTCGCTCCGTTCGGCGAGGCGCGCGCCCAGTCCTTGCTTGCGCTCCTGCGAGGGATGTCGGAGGAGCGAAGCCTCTTCGTCACGCTGCCGAACGACCGCGAGGCGGACCGTTTCGACGCGCTCATCCGCTTCCGTGACGGCAAAGCGCTCCTGGACGTCCCCGGAGAGGCGTCGCGCGCCGCGAAGGCCGAGGCGGCGGAATAGGCGGGACCGGGCAGGGCACGATGATGAAGGATTTGGAGGTTGCGGCATGACGCTTGAAACGGAAGTCCAGTCGCTGCGGCAGGTGCCGATGTTCCGCGATGTCGATCCGGCGCGTCTCAAGCTTTTGGCGTTCACGAGCGAGCGCGTTCAATTCGCCGCCGGACAGCGCTTCTTCGCGCAAGGCGATGCGGCGGACGCCGCCTACGTCATCCTCGACGGCCAAGCCGAGGTCCGGCTCAACGCGCCGGGCGGCGAAATCAAGATCGCGGACCTCAGCCGCAACGCGCTCGTCGGCGAGATGGGCATCCTGTCCGACGCCCCGCGCTCGGCTACCATCGTCGCGAGCGAGCCCACGACGGCGCTTCGCATCGACAAGCGCGTGTTCCTCGAGCTCCTGATTCAGTTCCCGCAGATGTCGATCGCGGTCATGCGCGAACTCGCGAGCCGCCTTGAGCGCACCAATGCGCAGCTCGCGGCTCTGGCGAGGTCGGATCGCGGATGATCGGAAAATCCGGTCCAGCGTCCAGCCCTGCGCCCATGCGCGCGCATGACGCCGCCAGTCTTTCACCGTGGACCAGACGGTTGCGGGCCGGCTGGCGCAGCCCCCGCTGGCGCGACGTGCAGATGTGGCGGCTCGGCTCCGGCCTCGTCTTATTCGTCTTCGTCCTGACCCATTACCTGAATCACGCGCTGGGCCTTGTCTCTCTTGACGCCATGGAGGGCGCGCAGGCGGTTCGGACCGCCGTGTGGCGGTCCTGGCCGGGCACGATCTTGCTTTACGGCGCCCTCGCGACGCATGTCGGATTCGCGCTCGCCAGGCTGGTGATGCGGCGGACGTGGCGCCCTGGGAAGCGGCGCAAATCGGGCTGGGGCTGGCGATCCCGCCGCTCCTGGCCGGTCATATCGTGGCAAATCGCGGCCTCTCCGTCGTCGCGGATTACGAGGACGTCTACCGGAACACTCTGCTGCAGCTGTGGCCGGGAGCGGCGTGGCGGCAATCCCTCCTGCTTCTGATCGTCTGGCTGCACGGCGTGATCGGCCTCCATCATTGGCTGAAAGTCAAATCCTGGTACGCGCGCTGGATGCCGGCGCTGCTCGCCGCCGCCGTTCTCGTGCCGACCGTCGCGCTGACCGGCTGGATCGAAGGCGCGCGACGCGTCGCCGCGATGCCGTTTGGGCCTCCCCTGACGGACGAGCAGGCCCAAATCCACGATCTTTTGATTGAACGAACCGACAAGGCTCTGTGGGTGGCCTTCGCGGTCGCGGCGGCCGCCGCGGCGGGGTTGCGGTTGACCGCCTGGCTGAGGGGCGGGCCTGTCGTCGCGTATCCGAACGGGCGCACCGTGCGGGGCGCGTCCGGGGCGACCCTGCTCGAGATCAGCCGCGCGGCGGGCGTCCCGCACGCCTCCGTGTGCGGCGGGCGCGGCCGTTGCACCACCTGCCGGGTGCTGGTGCTGGAGGGCGCCGAGGACCTGCCCCCTCCGGAGCCGACCGAGGCGTCGGCGCTGGCGCGCATCGGCGCGCCGCCGGGCGTGCGCCTCGCCTGCCAAGTGCGGCCCGCCGGAGCGGTGACGGTCCGACCGCTCGTGCCGCTGCGCGACGCCGCGCCGACGGCCTCGCGGGACGCCGCCGAGCGCTGGGGCGTCGAGCGGCGGATCACCGTTCTGTTCGCGGATCTGCGCGGGTTTACGTCGATCGCCGAGCGCCTCTATCCCTGCGACGCCGTTTTCCTCCTCAACCGCTGCTTCGAGGTCATGGCGCAGGCGGTCGAGCGCCACGGGGGCGCGGTCGACAAGTTTCTGGGTGACGGCGTCATGGCGCTGTTCGGCGTCGCGCCTGCCCGCGGGGCCGGCAGCCGGGACGCGCTTCTCGCCGCCCGCGACATGCTGGAGGCGCTCGACCGCCTCAACCAAGAGTTCGGCCCGACGCTGCCCGAGCGCCTGCGGATGGGCGTCGGCATCCACACCGGCCCGGCCGTGCTCGGGCGCGTCGGCGGGGGCCGGTCTGACCGCGCTCGGCGACAGCGTCAACATCGCGAGCCGGCTGGAAACCCTTAACAAGGAGTTCAACTCCGCCCTCATCGTCTCGGACGCGGCGCTCCGGGCTTCGGGGCTGGTCCTCAATGAGGCCGAGACGCACGAGATCGCGGTCCGGGGCCGCACGGAGCGGCTGACGATCCACGTCGCTCGAAACGGCTGCGCCCTGGCCGAGGCTCAGCGGACGGTTGGGGCGGCATGATCGGCAGGGGCTCTCCCGGCTAGCCCGCATTCCGGGGCGGGCGTCCGGGCCGGGAGTCCTCACCGCTCCGTCAGCTTCAGCTCGATCCGCCGGTTGCGGGCGTAAGCCTCTTCGGTCTGGCCGAGATCGAGAGGCTGGAACTCGCCGAAGCCGGCGGCGAGGAGATGCTGCGAC
>JAJKJG010000403.1 GCA_021154065.1 Methylobacterium sp. | reverse complement strand
GCGCGCGCAAAATCCTAGACGGCCGCCGCCCTTGACCCTCGCGCGGACCGGTGCGAAAGCGCGGCTCCCTCCTGCGCTCTCGGCCTCCCATGCACAACGCCTCGATCGACGTTCTCGCGATCGGCAACGCCATCGTCGACGTCATCGCCCGAACCGACGAGGCGTTCCTCGCCCGCGAGAACGTGCACAAGGGCGCGATGCAGCTCATCGACGAGGCGCGCGCCGAGCACCTCTACGCGGCGATGGGGCCGACGACGGTCATCTCCGGCGGCTCGGGGGCGAACACCGCGGTCGGCGTCGCCTCGCTCGGGGCCAAGGCGGCGTTCATCGGCAAGGTCCGGGATGACGAGCTCGGCCGGCTCTACGGTCACGATCTGCGCTCGATCGGCGTCCGCTTCGACGTGCCGTCCGCGACCGAGGGGCCGGCAACGGCGCGCAGCTTCATCCTGGTGACGCCGGACGGCGAGCGCACCATGAACACCTATCTCGGCGCCTGCCAAAACCTCACCCCGGAGGACGTCGATCCGCACACCGTCCGGGCGGCCCGCTACGTCTATCTCGAGGGCTATCTGTGGGATCCGCCGGAGGCAAAGCGCGCTTTCCGCAAGGCGGTGACGATCGCCCACGAGGCCGGCAACGCCGTCGCGTTGACGCTGTCCGACCCCTTCTGCGTCGATCGCTATCGCGACGAGTTCCTCGGCCTGATGCGCGACGGCAGCCTCGACATCTTGTTCGCCAACATCCACGAGCTGAGAAGCCTCTACCAGACCGGCGACGACGCGACCGCCCTTGCGGCGCTGCGCCAGGAGGGTGTCGTCGCCGTCGTGACGCGCTCGGCGGAGGGCGCCCTCGTCGTGACCCGCGAGGAGACGCGGGCCGTGCCGGCGTTTCCGGTCGAGCGCCTCGTCGACACGACGGGCGCCGGCGACCTCTTCGCCGCGGGCTTCCTCGCCGGGCTTTCCCGCGACCTCGACCATATAGGTTGCGCCCGCCTCGGGGCACTCGCGGCCGCCGAGGTGATCCAGCATATCGGAGCGAGGCCGCAGCGGAGCCTCGCCGAGCTTGCCCGCCAGGAAGGGCTTTGGCCTTAGTTCCAGCTTCGCCGCTGTTTTTTGTTTCATGATTACTTCGGAACCAGGCCCGGAGCTCGGGGTTGATCGGGGAACTTGGACAATTACCCGGGCATCAACATGGAAACCACGTCCGTGGGGCTCTCGCCCCAACCTTCTTTTGCGCGAGCCTCCGTCGGCTTTCTTGCATCGACGACGATCCTGTCGATCGCCATGGTGTTTCTCGGCAGCCTCTAGGCCTGCCGGACATGGGTAGTGAGGGCGGCCGGCAGCGGCCGCTCTTTCTTTTCACCGCGGCGGAACATGGGCCTGGCTTCGTCGTTTTCCGGGCACTTCGCTCACTGGATTCCCGCCTGCCGCATGGCGGTGCGCCCACCGCATGGAAGCACTCGAAGCAAGTAGCCGCCCTGACCGTGGGCATGTAGGGCGGCGGCGGCTCCAGTGAGCAAGCCGACCCGAAACCCGTTCGACTAAAGCCGACGCAGGGCGACCTGCTCGATGCGGTGGCTCGGCCCCTTGCGAAGGATCAGACTCGCCCGCTGACGGGTCGGCACGATGTTCTCACGCAGGTTCGCGAGGTTGATCCGGGTCCAGAGCCCGTCGGCGGTGTCGATCGCATCCTCTTCCGAGAGCTCGGCATATTTGCGGAAGAAGGACAGCGGGTCGCGAAACGCGGTCTGCCGCAGTTTGAGGAAGCGGCTCACATACCAGCGGTGGAGGTCGTGCTCGTCGGCGTCGAGATAGACCGAGAAGTCGAAGTAATCCGAGACGAACGGGATCGCGGTGCCGTCCTTCGGCAGCCGCGCCGGCTGGAGCACGTTCAAGCCTTCGACGATGAGGATGTCCGGCCGATCGACGACCGTCTCCTCGCCCGGCACCACGTCATAGACGAGGTGCGAGTAGAGCGGCGCCCGGACGTTGCGCTTGCCGGCCTTGATGTCGGCGAGGAAGTGCAGAAGCTTGCCGGTGTCGTAGCTCTCGGGGAAGCCCTTGCGCTCCATGAACCCGAGCCGTGAGAGCTCGGCGTTCGGCAGAAGAAAGCCGTCGGTGGTGATGAGGTCAACCTTGGGCGTATTGGGCCAGCGCGCGAGGAGCGCCTTCAGGACGCGGGCGGTGGTCGACTTGCCGACCGCGACCGAGCCCGCGACGCCGATGATGTAGGGGACCTTGCCCTCGTTCTCGGCGAGGAGGAAGCGCTGCGTCGCCCGGAACAGCCCCTGCGTCGCGGCGACGTAGAGGGACAGGAGACGCGACAGCGGCAGGTAGATCGCGACCACCTCCTCGAGGCCGATTGGATCGTTGAGAGACTGGAGCCGCATCACCTCGTCGGCGGTGAGCGTCATCGGCGTGTCGGCGCGCAGCTTCGCCCATTGCTCGCGGGTGAAGATCCGGTACGGCGCCAGGTCGTTGTCCAAGGCCCGCTCGTCCGGCGCCGCCTGGGGCGACAACGCCGTCATCGCGGGCGCGACGCCTTCTCGGCGAGACCGGATTGGGCGGTGCGGCGCTCGAGCTCGTTCATGACCGCATCCAGTGGCACATCGCGCGATCTGAGCACAACCAGCAAATGGTAGAGTACGTCGGCGGCCTCCGCGACGAGACCGGCGCGGTCGCCCTCGACCGCCGCGATCACCGCCTCGACCGCCTCCTCGCCGAGCTTCTTCGCCGCCGCGGCGGTGCCCTTGGCGAGGAGCTTCGCCGTGTAGGACTGATCCGGCGCGGCCTCGGCCCGCTCAGCGACGATGCGGGCAAGGTCGGCAAGCGTGAAGCTGGCGGCTTGGATCATTGAACAGCGTCGTTCCCGGCCCGCCCCCCCGGGACCAAGGGGAGGGGCCGCGCACCCTTTGACATCAAGATAGCCGGGTCAAGCCCGCCATGACGTCCGGATCACGCGTCGATGCGCATCGCGAGGCCGGCCTGCGCCATGTGCGCCTTCGCCTGCGCGATGGAATATTCCCCGAAATGGAAGATCGAGGCGGCGAGCACCGCGCTGGCATGGCCGTCGCGCACCCCCTCGACGAGATCGTCGAGGTCGCCGACGCCGCCGGAGGCGATCACCGGGATCGGCACCGCGTCGGCGATCGCGCGGATCAGCGCGATGTCGTAGCCGCTCTTGGTGCCGTCGCGGTCCATCGAGGTGACGAGAAGCTCGCCGGCGCCTCGCGCCGCCGCCTTGCCGGCAAAGGCGATGGCGTCGATGCCGGTCGCTTTGCGTCCGCCATGGGTGAAGATCTCCCAGCGGTCGCGCTCGCCCGGGCCCGACACCTTTTTGGCGTCGACCGCGACGACCACGCACTGGCTGCCGAACTTCTCCGCCGCCTCGCGCACGAACTCAGGGTTCGCGACGGCCGCGGTGTTGATCGACACCTTGTCGGCGCCGGCGAGGAGGAGCTTGCGAATATCCTCGACGGCGCGCACGCCACCGCCGACGGTGAGCGGCATGAAGCAGGCCTCGGCCGTGCGCCGGACGACGTCGAGGAGAATGCCGCGGTCCTCGTGCGAGGCGGTGATGTCGAGAAAGCAGAGCTCGTCGGCGCCGGCTGCGTCATAGGCCTTCGCCGCCTCGACGGGATCGCCGGCGTCGCGCAGTTCGACGAACTTCACGCCCTTGACGACGCGCCCGTCCTTCACGTCGAGGCAGGGGATAAGGCGGATTTTGAGCACCTGATCAGTCGTCGTCGACGGGAAAGTCGCGGCCGAGAATGTCTTCGCGGCTGAAAGGGCACGCCTCCGGAAAGGTGCGAAGCGGGATCCCAGTCTCCGTAGCAGCTTGAAGTCTGGCGAGATCGTAAGCCCGCTCGAACGCTTCATCGAGGCGACTCTTCAAGCTCGGGTTGTCGGTCAGAGTCTGCTCCGCGTGCTTTCGGTGTACCGCGATTGATCCGGCCCAGCCCCGCGTTCGCTTCGACGGCTGGTAGTCCCATTTCAGCATGTGGAGCAGGACCAGCTCATAGAAGCTCACCAGCGTCGGAAATTCGCTAAGCCCCAACGTCTCGATCTCCTCGGCTAGATTCTCGCGATCCAGTGCGTCGAGGCGACCGGTGCGCAGCAATACGCCTTGCTCCTGGGCCCAAGCGTAGAAGTCGGCCTCGTAGGCCGCTCGGGACGGCGGCGAAGCGGCCGGTTCCTTCGGTTTTGCGAGCGGCATCTCGAACCTCCGCGCTCACCTTACCACAGCTTGCCGGGACTGCTCGATCAGGCTCAGCGCCTCCTTGGGGTCGATCCGCCCGTCATAGAGGGCGCGTCCGGTGATCGCGCCGGCAAGCCTGGCGCAGTCGCGCTCGAGCAGGCGCTCGACGTCGCTGATCGAGGCGAGACCGCCCGAGGCGATCACCGGGATCGAGACGGCATCGGCGAGGGCGAGGGTCATCGGAATGTTGAGGCCCTTCAGGACGCCGTCGCGGGCGATGTCGGTGTAGACGATCGCGGCGACGCCGGCATCCTCGAAGCGCCGGCCGAGCTCGTCGGCGGTCATGCTGGAGGTCTGGGCCCAGCCTTCGACTGCGACACGCCCATCCTTGGCGTCGATGCCGACCGCGATCCTGTCCGGATGCCGACGCGCCGCCTCGCGCACGAAGTCCGGATCGCGCACCGCCGCCGTGCCGATGATGATCCGCGCGACGCCTTTGGCGAGCCAGCCCTCGACGGTCTTCATGTCGCGGATGCCGCCGCCGAGCTGCACCGGGATCGTCACGCGCCGCAGGATCGCATCGACCGCATTCGCGTTCATGGGCTTGCCGGCGAAGGCGCCGTCGAGATCGACGACGTGGAGCCATTCGAAGCCTTGCGCTTCGAAGCTCGCGGCTTGCGCCGCCGGATCGTCGCCGAACACCGTCGCCTGCTCCATGTCGCCCTGGACGAGCCGCACGCAGCGGCCGTCCTTGAGATCGATCGCCGGAAACAGGATCAAGGCCGCCACTTCAGGAAGTTCGCGATCAGCGCCAGGCCGAGCTTCTGGCTCTTCTCCGGATGGAATTGCGTGCCGGCCATGTTGTCCCGCGCGACGACGGCGGTCAGCGGACCGCCGTAGTCGGTCACGGCCATGACCTCGTCCTGGTTCTTCGGGTCGAGCGCGAAGGAGTGCACGAAATAGGCGTGGAGCCCGTTCGGGCCGGTCTCGATGTCGTCGAGCAGCGGGTGCTCGCGCTGGGGATGAAGCGTGTTCCAGCCCATATGCGGGATCTTTAGCCCGGCGTCCTCCGGCTCGATCGGCTTGACGTCCCCGCCGATCCAGTCGAGGCCGAGGGTGGTCTCGTATTCGAGGCCGCGGCTCGCCATCAGCTGCATGCCGACGCAAATGCCGAAGAACGGCCGCCCATTGCGGCGCACGGCCTCGGTCATGGCGTCGACCATGCCGTCGACGCCGTCGAGGCCGCGGCGGCAGTCCGCAAACGCGCCGACGCCGGGGAGGACGATGCGGTCGGCCTTCGCGACCGCCGCCGGATCGGAGGTGACGACGATCTCCTCGTCGACGCCGGCTTCGCGGGCGGCACGCTCGAAAGCCTTACGGGCCGAGTGCAGGTTGCCCGAGCCGTAATCGATGATCGCGACGCTCACCGCGTCCGCTCCGCTTCCGGGAACAGCCCGATCACCGGCTCGGGCCCGCGATAGGCCGTCTGCGCGGCGGCGCGCCAAGCCGGAGCCGCAGGGCCGGAGGGGGCTTCGCCGAGCCAGCGGGCGAACGCCTTGGTCTCGGCTTCCTCCCGATCGCAGGACCTAACCACGTCGACGGCGGGGCGGCCGCTTCGCGCGAGCGTCCAGCGGCGCAGGCTGTTCGCCTCGAGCCCGACCAGCACCGCGAACAGGAACGCGGCCGAGACGCCTGCGCCCGCGCCGACGCGCAGCAGCTGGACCGATACACCGAGCGCGGCGGCGGCGACGAGCACGATCAGCCCGGCGATCCAGAGCCTGTGGGCGAAGAACCAGAAAAACGAGAAGACGAACGCCCCCCAGGAAAAGCCGTCCTTGACGAGGACGGCGCGCTCGAGCGTCCCGGCGTCCCCGGGAGCGGCGGCGACGTGCAGGGTGTAGGTTTTCATCGCAACAGACCCTTCAGAGCATGCCCTTGGTCGACGGCACGCGGCCTTCCTCGCGCGGATCGAGCGCCACCGCCTTGCGCAGCGCCCGGGCCAAGCCCTTGAAGCAGCTCTCGGCGATATGGTGACTGTTGTCGCCGTACAGCGCCTCGACGTGCAGGGTCACGCCGCCGTTCATGGCGAAGGCCTGGAACCACTCGCGCACGAGCTCGGTGTCGAAGGCGCCGATCTTCTCGGCCGGGAACTCGGCCTTGAAGACGATGAACGGTCGGCCCGAGATGTCGAGGGCGACGCGCGAGAGGGTCTCGTCCATCGGCAGGTGCAGGTCGGCGTAGCGGGCGATGCCCTTCTTGTCGCCGAGCGCCTTCAGGAACGCTTGGCCGACGGCGATGCCGGTATCCTCGGTGGTATGGTGCTGGTCGACGTGCAGGTCGCCCTCGACCTTCACCTCCAGGTCGAACAGCCCGTGACGCGCGAACAGCTCGAGCATGTGGTCGAGGAAGCCGACGCCGGTCGCGATCGCGGCCTTGCCGGTGCCGTCGAGGGTCAGGCTCACGGAAACGTCGGTCTCGGCGGTGCGGCGGCTGACGCTCGCGGAGCGCATGGCAAAACCCTTGCTGTCGGTCGCACGGCTTCTAGCAAGGGAGGGGCCGCAAGGCCACCTTGGCCGGCGCGAAGCCGGGCGCTACGTGCCGCGGACGAACCCGACGATGTCCTTCACGGCCGCCATCGTCTCGCGAGCGATGACCCCGGCTCGAGCAGCGCCGTCCGAGAGGATCGCGTCGATGTGGCCCGGGTCGGCGGTGAGGCGTTTCATCTCGGCGCCGATCGGCCCCATCTTGTCGACGGCGAGGTCGACGAGGGCGCTCTTGAAGGTCGAGAACTGTGCGTTGCCGTAATCGGCGAGGACGTCGGCTTTCGCGACGCCTTTCAAGGCCGCGAAGATGCCGACGAGGTTGTCCGCCTCGGGCCGGCTTTCGAGCCCCTTTTCCTCGGACGGCAGCGGCTCGGGATCGGTCTTCGCCTTGCGGATCTTCTGGGCGACGGCATCGGCATCGTCCGTCAGGTTGATGCGTGAATTGTCGGAGGGGTCGGACTTCGACATCTTCTTGGTGCCGTCGCGGAGCGACATCACGCGGGCCGCCGGGCCGCCGATGAGCGGCTCGGTCACTGGAAAGAAGGCGTCCCCGAACCCGCGCGCCGCGATCGACTCGGCGAAGTCGTTGTTGAACTTCTGGGCGATGTCGCGGGTGAGCTCGAGGTGCTGCTTCTGATCCTCGCCGACCGGCACATGGGTCGCCCGGTAGGCGAGGATGTCGGCCGCCATCAGCACCGGATAGTCGTACAGCCCGATCGACGCGTTCTCGCGGTCCTTGCCGGCCTTCTCCTTGAACTGGGTCATGCGGTTGAGCCAGCCGAGCCGGGCGATGCAGTTGAAGACCCAGGCGAGCTCGGCGTGCTCCGGCACTTGGCTCTGGTTGAAGACGATGTGCTTCTTCGGGTCGATGCCGGCGGCGAGGAAGGCGGCGGTGACTTCCCGCGTCTGGCTCATCAGCTCCTTCGGGCCGCCCCAGACCGCGACCGGCTGGGTGATCGCGTGCATGTCGACGACGCAATAGATGCACTCATAGGAATCCTGCAGTGCGACGAAGCGCTTGATCGCGCCGAGATAGTTGCCGAGATGCAGGTTCCCGGTCGGCTGCACGCCGGAAAACACCCGCTCCTTGAACGCCGTCATGACAAGCTCCGCTGACCGGCGGCGTTATGGAAGCCGCAACCGGGCAAGGCAAGCCGCCTCAGGCGCGCAGCCCGAGCCCCCTGAGATCGCCGGGCGTCACGGCGCGCAACGCGAGCGCCGCGGCAGCGTAGATGGCAAAGCCGCCAAGGCAGAGCGCGGCGAGGAGGGGCACGCGCAGCGCCCCGCCGCCGAGATGCGGCACGATCTGCCGTGCCGCGAAAAGCGCCGCCGCCATGAGCAGGCTCGCCGCGGCGCCGCGGATCAGCCGGGCGAACAGGCGCGCATCGGGCCGCCACAGCCCGCGGGCGCGCAGTGCGAGCAGCACGGCTCCGGCATGGGCGGTGAAGCCGAGCGCCGCGCCGAGCCCGATCCCGAGCGCGCCGAGGCCGCCGGCGAGGAGGCTTCCGGCCGCGACCGTCACGGCGAGCCCGAGAACCCCTGCGAGGAGCGCGGCGCGGAACTCTTGGCGGGCAAACAGCGGCTGCAGCAGAACCTTGCCGGCGACCGCCAGCGGCAGGCCGGCGGCAAGCCCGAGGAGCGCTCCGGCGGTGCCGGCGGTGTCGTGCGGTCCGAAGGCGCCGCGCTCGAACAGCACCTGGGCGATCGGCTCGGCGAGAAGCAGAAGCGCGACAGCAGCCGGCATCGCCATCAGCAGCGCCGCCTCGAGGGCGCGGTTGTGGGCCGCGATCAGGCCCTCATGGTCGCCTGCCGCGAGGCGGTCGGCGAGATCGGACAGGAGGACGAGCCCGACTGCCGAGCCGACGAATCCGAGCGGCAGCTGGAACACCCGCTCGGCGTAATACAGCCACGACACCGCGGAGGGGGTGTAGGAGGCGACGGCGGTCGCGGCCAAGATGATGAACTGCGCCGCGCCGCTCGCCAGCATCGCCGGCGCGCTCATGACCAGGAGCCGGCGCAGCTCGGGCGTGAGGCGCGGCCACGCCAGGGCGAGCCGCAGGGGCGTGCGAAGCAGCGCGATCGCGACAATGGCGAGGTGAACGAGGCCGGAGACCGCGACCGCGAATGCAAACCAGCGCGCCTGCGTCTCCTGCGGCATCGCCGGCGTCGCGGCGAGGAGGAGCATCGTTGCGATGAGCACGACGTTGACGGCGACCGGGGCGAATGCGGCGGCGCCGAAGCGGCGCTCGGCGTTGAGGATCGCGCCGATGAGAGAGGCCAGGGAAATGCCCCAGACGAAAGGGAAGGCGAGGCGGGTATAGATCGTCGCGAGCGAAAGCGTGTGCGGCTCGCCCGCATAGCCGCCAGCGACAAGCAGCACGACCGCTCCGGCCGCAATCTCCACGGCTCCGACGACGACGAAGAGGAGCATGGCAAAGCCGGAGAGCGCATCCGCCGCGAAGCGGGAAGCGGCGCTGGTGCCGGCGTCGTTCTTCAGGCGCAGGTAGAGCGGCACGAAGCCGGCGTTGAGCGCGCCTTCGCTCAAGGTCCGCCGGGCGAGGTTCGGAAGGCGGAAGGCGATGAAGAACGCGTCGGCCACTGCTCCGGCGCCGAGCGCGCGGGCGATCAGCATGTCGCGCGCGAAGCCGAGCACGCGCGACAGCGCGGTCGCGAAACCGACGACGAGCGTGGAGCGGGCAAGCGACATGCGGCGCTTATGAAGCGGGCTCGCGCCTTTGTCGTGGCCCCGTGCGGCGAAGACGGGCGCCGTCAGCTCGTCGACTTCGGATGCTTGATCACCGTCGCCGGGGAGGGCTGCTGGAGACGGGGACGGTCCGGCACCGTGACGGTGACCTGGCTGCCGCTGCGAGGATCGAGGATCACGAGGGTCATGGCCCAAACCTTTCCGATCTCCCGAGAGTATCGGCAGGAAAGGTTAACGGCGCGGTGCCGATCCGCACCTGGCCGCGAGCGCCACGCGCCTCATAGGATGAAGCGCGAGAGGTCGGCGTTCTGGGCCAGCGCCTCGACCTGCGCCCGCACATAGGCGGCGTCGATGGTGAAGGTCTCGCCCGACCGATCCGGGGCCGTGAAGGAGATCTCGTCGAGCACGCGCTCGAGCACCGTCTGCAAGCGCCGCGCGCCGATGTTCTCGACCGAGTTGTTGACGTCGAAGGCGACGCGGGCGAGCGCGTCGATGGCGTCGTCCGTGAATACGACCGCCAGACCTTCGGTCGCCATGAGGGCGATCGTCTGCTTGATCAGGCTCGCCTCGGTCTCGGTCAGGATGCGCTTGAAGTCCTCGACGGTGAGCGGCGCGAGCTCGACCCGGATCGGCAGACGGCCCTGCAGCTCGGGCAAGAGATCGGAGGGCTTCGAGACGTGGAAGGCGCCCGACGCGATGAAGAGAATGTGGTCCGTCTTCACCGGCCCGTGCTTCGTCGCGACCGTCGTGCCTTCGATCAGCGGCAGGAGATCGCGCTGCACGCCTTCGCGCGACACGTCGGCGCCGACGCGGCCCTCGCGGCCGGCGATCTTGTCGATCTCGTCCAGGAACACGATGCCGTTGTCCTCGACTTGCCGAATCGCCTCCTGGACGATGGCGTCCTGATCGAGGAGCTTGTCGGATTCCTCGTTGATCAGCGGCTCGTAGGCTTCGCGCACGGTCGCGCGCCGGCTCTTCGGCCGCCCGCCGCCGAAGGCCTTGCCGATCATGTCGCCGAGATTGATCGCGCCGACCGACGCCCCCGGCACGCCGGGAATCTCGAACATCGGCAGCCCGCCGCCGCCGCTCGCCTGCACCTCGATCTCGATCTCCTTGTCGTCGAGCTCGTTCGCGCGCAGCTTGCGGCGGAAGCTCTCGCGGGTCGTCGCGCTCGCGCCCGGGCCGACGAGCGCGTCGAGCACCCGCTCCTCGGCGGCGAGATGCGCCTTCGCCTCGACCTGCCGGCGCTTCTCGTCCTTGACGAGGCCGATGCCGATCTCGACGAGGTCGCGCACGATCTGCTCGACGTCGCGGCCGACATAGCCGACCTCGGTGAACTTCGTCGCCTCGATCTTGAGAAACGGCGCGCCGGCGAGGCGTGCCAGGCGGCGCGAGATCTCGGTCTTGCCGCAGCCGGTCGGCCCGATCATGAGGATGTTCTTCGGCAGAACCTCCTCCTTCATCGGACCTTCGAGCTGCTGGCGGCGCCAGCGGTTGCGCAGCGCGATCGCGACCGCGCGCTTGGCATCGTTCTGGCCGACGATGTAGCGCTCGAGCTCGGAGACGATCTCGCGGGGGGAGAAGGTGTTCATTGTGCTCCTTGCGAGGCGCGGCGCAGCATCAGCAGCACGCGCTGGCCTTCGGTATCCACGGCTTCTCGCAGCGGGACGAAGCCCGCCTTCTCGTAGGCGCGGATCGCCCGGGCGTTCTCCGGATCGGGATCGGTGCCGACCGCGGGCGCGCCGGCGGCGAACAGACGCTCGACATGGGCGCGGATGAGCGCCGAGCCATGGCCGCGGCCGAGCATGTCCGGCTCGCCGATGAACTGGTCGATGCCGCGCGATCCGGGCGGGAGATCGCCGAGATGATGCATGTCCCAGGAGCGCGGGTCATAGTCCTGGATATAGGCAAAGGGCCGGCCCTCATGGGAGACGATCCACATCGACATGCGCGGGTCTTCGAGATCCTCCTCGAGCAGCGAGATCTGCCCATCCGCGTCGCCCCACCAGCGCTGGACCTCGGGCGTCTTAAGCCATCGGCGGGCCATCGGCATGTCGGCCGCGTCATCGGGCGGAAGCCGTAATCGCCGTTCGCGGCGCTCATGCCTCGAGGCTCTCCACCACCACGTTGGCGTTGGTGTAGACGCAGATCTCCGCCGCGATGGCGAGGGCGCGGCGCACGATCGCCTCGGCGTCGAGGCCGCCGTCGGCGAGCGCCCGCGCGGCGGCGAGCGCATAATTGCCGCCGGAGCCGATCGCCGCGACCCCGCCTTCCGGCTCGATCACGTCGCCGGCGCCGGAGAGGAGAAGGCCGACCTCCTTGTCGGCGACGAGCATCATGGCCTCGAGCCGGCGCAGGTACCGGTCGGTGCGCCAGTCCTTGGTCAGTTCGACGCAGGCCCGCGTGAGCTGGCCCGGATACTGCTCGAGCTTGGCTTCCAGGCGCTCGAACAGGGTGAAGGCGTCGGCGGTCGCGCCGGCAAAGCCGCCGATCACCGCGCCCTTGGCAAGCCGGCGCACCTTCTTGGCATTACCCTTGACGATCGTCTGGCCGAGCGAGACCTGTCCGTCGCCGCCGATCACCACGCGGCCGCCCTTCCGGACCATGAGAATCGTCGTCGCGTGCATCGTCGGCAGGGCAGGTTCTGGCATGGCGGTATTCGCGGCGGGGGAACCGTGACTTAAGGCCGGCGTGCCGGGAATCATAGGGGCGCGCTCCCCTTGCCGGCCGCGAGGCTTCCCGCCACCATGACCTCGGCGGCGGAGATCCATCCCTTCATGAGCAGCAAGCGGCGGTCGTTCGAGACCGGCCATCGGCCGAAGTTCATGGTTGTCGTCGACGAGACGCCGGAATGCGATCGCGCCGCCTATTTCGCCGGCCGCCGCGCCGCCCGCACCGGCGCGAGCCTCCTGATGCTCGCGGCCGTCAGCCCGCCGGACAATTTCGAGTGGGTCGGCGTCGGCGAGGCGATGCTCGCCGAAGCGACCGCCGACGCCGAGGACCAGCTCGAAGCCGCCGCCGCCAAGGTCCGCACCGCCATCGGCGTCGACCCCGAGAAGGTGATCCGGATCGGCACCAAGGCCGAGGAGATCGTCAAGATGATCGAGGCCGACGAGGACATCTCCTTCCTGGTGCTCGCCGCCGGCACCGGGACGGAAGGGCCGGGGCCGCTCGTGTCGACGATCGCCGGCAAGGCCGCCGCGACCTTCCCGATCCCGGTCGTGATCGTGCCCGGCGGGCTCAGCGACGAGGAGATCGACGCGCTCGCGGGTTGAGAATCCGCCCCCGGCCATCCACATCAGACGAGCGATGTGCTAGACGCGTCGCCGATCCCGGCCGGCCGCCTGCCCCGGACTTGATCCGGGGTGGACCGGCACCGGATGAGGACCAAAGAGATGTTCATCCAGACCGAAGCCACGCCGAATCCGGCGACCCTGAAGTTCCTGCCCGGCAAGGTGGTGATGCCCGAAGGCACCTTCGATGCCCGCGACGCGGCGGGTGCTGCGCCTTCGCCCCTTGCCCAGCGCCTGTTCGAGATCCCCGGCATCGCCGGCGTCTTCTTCGGCCACGACTTCGTCACCGTGACCAAGGGGGAGGGCGAGTGGCAGCACATGAAGCCGGCGATCCTCGCCGCCATCATGGAGCATTTCATGTCCGGCGCCCCGATCGTGATCGGGGGTGCCGGCCCAGCGGGCGCTGCCGACGGCGAGGAGTTCTTCGACGCGGCCGACGCGCCGACGGTCGAGACCATCAAGGAGCTGCTCGAGACCCGCATCCGCCCGGCGGTCGCCGGTGACGGCGGCGACATCACCTTCCGCGGCTTCAAGGACGGCGTCGTCTACCTCAACATGAAGGGCGCCTGCTCGGGCTGCCCGTCCTCGACCGCGACCCTCAAGCACGGCATCCAGAACCTCCTGCGCCACTTCCTGCCCGACGTGCGCGAGGTCGAGGCGGTCTGACGCCGAACCCCGCTTGACCTGAGCCGCGCGCGCGGCCAAGCCCTGCCGCCGGCGCTCAGGAGACCGCGTGCGCATTCTCGCCATCGACACGGCGCTCGGCGCCTGCGCGGCCTGCGTCATGGAGGCGGAGGCGCAAGAGCCGCTGGCGCAGGAAACCCTCGTCATGGAGCGCGGCCATGCCGAGGCCCTGCTGCCGCTGCTCGATCGCCTCGTCTCGAACGTCGCGGGCGGATTTGCGAGCCTCGACCGGGTCGCCGTGACGGTCGGGCCCGGCAGCTACACCGGGCTTCGCGTCGGCATCGCGGCGGCGCGCGCCATCGGGCTTGCCGCGAGGGTCCCGGTGGTCGGCGTCACGACCCTGTCGGCACTCCTCGCCGCGCTCGTCGCCGACGACAACCGGCGGCTCCTCGCCGCCGCGATCGACGCCAAGCACGGCCAGGTCTATTTCCAGGCGATCTCGCCCGGCGGCCAGAGCATCGTCGCGCCGAGCCTCGTGCGCGTGCGGGACGCGGCGCGGCTGATGGGCGGCACGGCCTCTCTCGTCGGCTCCGGCGCCCCGGCGGTCGCGGCCGAGATCGCCGGCATCGACATCGCCGTCCATGATTCGAAGCCCTTCCCGGACATCGCCTGGGTGGCGCGGCTCGGCCTTGTCGCGGACCCCGCCCACGCCCTGCCGAAACCGCTCTATCTTCGCGGGCCCGATGCGCGGCCGCAGGCCGGCCTTGCGCGCCGATGAAGCTGCCGGACTGGCTGTTCCGCCGCCCGGCGGCCGCCCGGATCGCGCCGCTATCGAGCAGCCATGCGGCGCGGCTCGCCGAGATCCATTCCGAGGCCTTCACGAGGCCTTGGGACGCGCTCGAGTTCGAGCGTTCGCTCGCCGAGAGGAACGTCTTCGCCGAGGGGCTCTTTCTCGGCCGCCGTTATGAGCCGGCGGGATTCATCCTGTCGCGCAAGGCGGCGGACGAGGCCGAGATCCTCTCCGTCGCGATCGCCGCTGGCTGGCGCGGCCGCGGCCATTCGGGCCCGCTCCTCGACCGCCACCTCCAGACGCTGGCGCAGGCGGGCGTGCGCGCGGTCCATCTCGAGGTCGAGGAAGGCAACCGCCCGGCGCTTGCCCTCTACCGCCGCCGCGGCTTCCGTGAGGTCGGTCGCCGGCAAGGCTACTATGCGCGTCCCGACGGCACCCGCGCCGCCGCCATCACCATGAGCCGGCGCCTCTGAGGACGGCCGAGCTCACCGGGAAAGGGCGCGCCAATTCCCCGGGCGTTCCCGGGCAAAGGTCTTCTCGATGTCAAAGAGCGGGGGGAGCAGGACGCCAGGGACCGGCTCTCAATTTTTATAGGATGCCAGTGTCCTGGCGTCCCGCGCGGCGGTTTCTGACCAAGGTCCT
>JAJKJG010000402.1 GCA_021154065.1 Methylobacterium sp. | reverse complement strand
GTGAGCGCGTCGCGCAATCCCGCCGGCTTGGTGTAGCAGTCGGGGAGCTTGCGCCCATCGGCCTTGTAGATCGGGCGCGGCGTCGCGCCGATCTCGAACCCGCCGGCCATGTTGTACCACCAGAACAGGTTGGCGCAGGTGAAGGACGGATCGCGCCGCTTGCCCGCCTCCCAGACCTTCTCGCCGCCGACGAGCCGGTTCGACTGGCGCCAGAACCAGATCTCCATCAGGTCGTGGAACAGCCAGCCGTTGCCGACGATGCCGTGCTGGCGCGGCAGGAGCCCGGTCGTGAAGGTCGCCTGCACGCTGCACGTCACCGCCGGCGTGATCGTCTCGAGCGGGCGCATGCCGCCGGCCGCCGCGAGCCGCGACAGACGGGGCGTGTCGGGGCCGAGGTGGCGGGGCGTCAGCCCGACGGTCAGGAGGACGAGGGTCGGGCGCATCGCGGTCCCTGGCGCTTCGCGCGCATCCTCCCGGCAGCCTAAGCGGCCGTCAATGCGGGCGCGGCTTGCATCGTGGGCCGCCCGGAGCGATTGACGCTGCGCTCGCTTCGGGCGCAACATCGGCTGCATCGCGAGGCGATGTCGTTGCGGCGATTGATGAAACAGGTTGCGGGAAACCATCGTGCTTGAGCGCAGCCGTCACGCGACCTGGGGCGAGACGCACGTCCAGCGTTTCACCGTCGCGTATGATCTGCCGGTGGTCTTCACGCGCGACGCCTTCGACGCCGCGAACCCGACCTTCGCCGACGCCTTGCGGCGCCGCGAGCCCGACAAGCGCCACCGCATGGCGGTCTTCGTCGATTCGGGCGTGCTCGCCGCGATGCCGGCGCTCGAGCGCGCGATCCGCCGCTACGCCGCGGCCCATGCGGGCTCGCTCGCGATCGAGGGCGACATCGTCGTCGTGCCGGGCGGCGAGGAGGCAAAGACGCGCGCCGGGGTCGTCGAGAGCCTCCTCGGCGAGCTCGTGCGCCGCGGCATCGACCGGCACTCCTACGCGGTCGCGATCGGCGGCGGCGCGGTGCTCGACGCCGTCGGCTACGCCGCCTCGATCTTCCACCGCGGCGTGCGGCACGTGCGGCTGCCGACGACGGTGCTGGCCCAGGCCGACAGCGGCGTCGGCGTGAAGAACGCCGTCAATGCCTTCGGCACGAAGAACCTCGTCGGGGTCTTTGCGCCGCCGTTCGCGATCGTCAACGACGGCGGCTTCATCGACCACCTGCCGCCGCGGGAGAAGCGCAGCGGCATGTCCGAAGCCGTCAAGGTGGCGTTGATCCGCGACCGCGGCTTCTTCGCGTGGATCGAGGCCAACGCCGACGCGCTCGCCGTCTTCCATCCGAACACGCTCGACCGGCTGATCGAGCGCTCGGCGCAACTCCACATGCGACAGATCGCCGAGGGCGGCGACCCGTTCGAGACCGGGTCGGCGCGCCCGCTCGACTATGGCCACTGGTCGGCACATAGGCTCGAGAGCCTGACCGGGCACAGGGTCGGCCACGGCGAGGCGGTCGCGACCGGAGTCGCGCTCGACACCCGCTACGCCGTCCTCGCCGGCCTCCTGCCGGCGGGCGAGGACGAGCGCGTGCGCCGCCTTTTGACGAAGCTCGGCTTCAGCCTCTGGTCCGACGCGCTCGACGCGCGCGACGGCGACGGGCAGCTCGCGATCCTGCGCGGCCTCAAGGAGTTCCAGGAGCACCTCGGCGGCGAGCTGACCGTGACGCTGATCGACGCCGTCGGCCACGGCGTCGAGGTCAACCGGATGGACCCGGCGCTGATCGCCGACGCGATCGCCTGGCTGCACGGTTCGCAACGGTAGCGACATGCGCCTCGCCCAGCTGCCCGGAGCCCCGGAGCTCACCTATTGCACCAACATCCACGCCGGCGAGAGCTGGGACGAGATCCGGGCGAGCCTCGACGCGCACGTGCCGCGGATCAAGGCACGGGTCGCCCCGGACGCCCCCTTCGGCCTCGGGCTTCGCCTCTCCGGCGTCGCCGCGGCGGAGCTCGTCCGGCCGGAACCGCTGGATGCCTTCAAGGACCAGCTCGCGCGGCTTCAAGCCTATGTCTTCACCCTCAATGCCTTCCCGTTCGGCCCCTTCCACGGCACGCGGGTGAAGGAGCGGGTCTATGAGCCCGACTGGCGCACGGGCGAGCGCGTCAGCTTCACGCGCGACGCCGCCGACATCCTGGCGGCGCTTCTGCCGGCCGGCGGCTTCGGCAGCATCTCGACGGTGCCGGGCGGCTTCAAGCCGGTCGGACGGGACCCGAAGGCGGTCGCCGCCCTCGTCGACCATCTCCTTCAGGCTGCCGCGCATCTCGTCGTGATCGAGCGCAGGGCGGGAAAGCGCATCGCGCTCGCGCTCGAGCCCGAGCCCTGCTGCTTCCTGGAGACCGTCGAGGAGACGCTCGCCTTCTTCGAGGACGCGCTTCTCAGGCCGGCGGCGCTGGCGCGCTTCGCCGAGCTTGCCGGGCTCGGCGGCGGAGAGGCCGAGGCGATGCTGCGTCGCCATCTCGGCGTCTGTTACGACGTCTGCCATGGCGCCGTCGAATACGAGGAGCCGGTCGCCGCGCTCCGCCGCCTGCGCGGCGCCGGCATCGCGATCCCGAAAATCCAGCTCTCGGCGGCGATGCGCGTGCCGGCAGTCTCGGCCGCGCTCGCGGCGAGGCTCCGCGATTTCGACACCGGCGTCTACCTGCACCAGGTGATCGTGCGCGACGGGCGGCTCACGCGCTTCATCGATCTTCCCGACGCCTTTACGGCTCTGGCTGAGGGCGGGGCGCAGGGCGAATGGCGCATCCATTGCCACGTGCCGGTGTTCCTCGCCGATCTCGGCGAGCTCGGCTCGACCCAGGACACGCTTCTCGCAACCCTGCGGGCGCTGGGCGCGGAGCATCTCTCGCCGCATCTCGAGGTCGAGACCTATACCTGGGACGTGCTGCCCCAGGAGCTCAAGACCGGCTCGAAGGCCGACGACATCGCCCGCGAGCTCGCTTTCGTGCTGGAGGAATTTCGGGATGAGGGCCGCGACCACCTCCCGGGCGGTGCCGCTCGCGACGCTGCTTAGGCTCGGTCGGGTCTCGAACCTTCCGACCGTGTGGACGAACGTCGTCGCCGCAACCGCGATCGCGGGCGGCGATCCGCTCGGGCCCGGGTTGGTGCTCGCCCTCGCCGCCATGACGCTGTTCTATGTCGGCGGCATGTACCTCAACGACGCTTTCGACCGCGGCATCGACGCGCGCGAGCGCCCCGGCCGCCCAATCCCGGCGGGCGAAATCGCCGCCTCCTCGGTGTTCGGGATCGGCTTCGGCCTCCTCGGCGGCGGGCTGGTTCTGATGGCGCTGCGCAGCCCGGCGGCGCTCGCCTGGGGATTGGCGTTGTGCGCCGCGATCGTGCTCTACGATCTCCACCACAAGGGCAACCCGTTCAGCCCGCTGGTCATGAGCCTGTGCCGGCTCCTGGTCTATGCCGGCGCTGCCGCGGCGGCCGTCGGTTCCGTGCCGGCGCCGGTGTGGATCGCCGCCGTCGCGATGGCGGCGCACGTCGTCGGGCTGACCTATGCGGCAAAGCAGGAGAGCCTCAACCGCGTCGAGCGGCTCTGGCCGCTCGCGATCCTGGCGCTGCCGCTCGCGGTCGGCGCCTGGCAGGTCCTCGGGCATTGGTGGGGCGCGGCGTTCTGGCTCGGGCTCGCCGCCGCCGACTGGCTCGCGGTCGCGACGCTGCGCCGGCGCGCGAGCCCGGACGCGGTGCCGTCGGCGGTCGCGGCGCTGATCGCCGGCATCGCCCTCGTCGACGCCCTGATGGTGGCGCCGGTCTCGCTCGCTGCGGCGGCGCTTTGCGTCTGCGGTTATGCCGCGACGCGGCTCGCCCAGCGGATCGTTCCCGGCACCTGAGCCGGATGGCGCCCGCCCCGGCATCGCCGACGCGCGAAGGAACGGCGCTTCTCGCCGGGTGGGTCGGGCGGGCGCTCGAAGCCGAGCCGGCGGCGTGGTTCGAGACGACGCTGGCGGCGCTTCGCGGCGCGGCCGGCGAGCGCGATCTTGCCCGCGCCGTCGGGCTCGCCCCGCGCAAGCTCGGGAAGAGCGACCTCGTCCTTGCGGCCGGCGACCTCGAGCGGGCGGAGGCGGTGCGCGCCGGCTTCGATCCCGCCGGGCTGACGGTCGATCAGGCGGCCCGCATCGCCTTCCTCCTCGCCGCCGACCGCGGCGACGATGCGGCCTTCGCGGCGCGCCTCCTCGATCTCTTCCGAACCGCCGATGTGAGCGAGAGCATCGCCTATCTGCGCGGGCTGCCGCTGTTCCCCGGCGGGCGCGAACTGCTGCCCGTCGCGGCAGAAGGCGTGCGCTCGGCCGTCAAGCCGGTGTTCGAGGCGATCGCCCATCGCAATCCCTACCCGGCCGAGATGTTCGAAGAGGGCGCCTGGAACCAGATGGTGCTCAAGGCGCTGTTCATCGGCTCGAGCCTCGCCCCGATCCGCGGGCTCGGGGCGCGGGCGAACCCTGAGCTCGCGCAGGTGCTCGTCGACTACGCCCACGAGCGCTGGGCGGCGGGCCGGCCGGTCAGCCCCGAGCTGTGGCTTTGCGTCGGCCCCTTCGCCGAGGGGCCGATGCTCGACGACCTCGCGCGCGTCCTGACGACCGGAACCATGGAGGAGCGGGCAGCGGCGAGAGCGGCGCTTCAGGCAAGCCCGTCCGCCGCGGCGGGCGCCATCCTGGCCCGCCATGCAGCAGCAGAGCCTCGCAGTCCGTGAGCCGGCACCCGCGCGAACCCGTCCGCCCCGGCAGCGTTCCCGAACCCGCCTACGGCCAGAACTCGTCGCTCAGCACGTAGGCGACGATCGCGATCTCCTGCTCCGGCGTGTAAACCTCTTTCCAGGGCGGCATGCTGCGGAAGCCGTTGTGGACCCGGTCCCAGACGAAATCCGGCTTGTAGCGGCGCGGCTCGAGCTTCGGCGCTTTGCCCGGATAGGCCTTGGCGCCGTGGCAATGGGTGCACTGCTCCTGCCAGAGCGCCTCGCCCTGCGCGATCACCTTCGCATCCTTGAGGATGTCGGACGGCAGTGGCGGCGGCGGATCGCGCGCCTCCGGCGCGGCCGGAGCGGGCTGGGCCGATGCCGTCGGCAAGCCGGCAACGACGAGGGCCGGCACGACAAGCATGCCGAGCACGGCCACGATCCGGCGCTGACGATGACGCATAGTGAGTTCGGGATCCGGCCGGACGAAAGCCTTTGTGGCCGCGGCGGGCGATCCGGCCGGGAGGGCGCGCGCGCCCACGGCCGGATCGGGCTTGCGTTCAGTCGGCCGGGACGATGCGGTAGCTCTTGTCATGCCCGCCGACCGGACCGGTCGAGATGCTGGTGAGCGCGTAAACGTCGCCCTTGTCGTCCTGCGCGAAGGCCAGCATGTAGGGCATCGTGCTCATGCCCGGCACCGTCGCCTTTTCCTGTGTCCACTTGCCGTCGGCGCCCTTCGTCGCGACGAAGATCTGGCCGTCCATGGCGGCGAACCCCTTCGACCAGTCGCCGAAGATGTACTTGCCGGCCCACGGCGCATGGGAGCCGCGGTAGACATAGCCGCCGGTGACCGAGATTCCCAAGCATCCT